>RFHK01000016.1 GCA_003695825.1 Gammaproteobacteria bacterium
GCGCCGCGCACCCCGTGCCCGCCCGTTTCGGACGGCGGCCGGCACCTCAGGCCGTCATGACCGCGTGGGCCATCTTCAGGGCCTCGACCGTCGGGCCGACGTCGTGGACACGGACGACGGCGGCACCCTTCAGGGCCGCGATCACGGCCAGCGCCAGCCCCCCGTGCAGGCGTTGTTCGACCGGGCGGTCCAGCACCTCCCCGATCATGCGCTTGCGCGACATGCCCACCAGCACGGGATACCCTGTATCGACCAGCCGGTCAAGAGACTTCAGCAAGGCGAGATTGTGCTCCAGGCGCTTGCCGAAACCGAACCCGGGATCCAGGAGCAGATCCCCCCGGGACAGCCCGGCGGCCTCGGCGGCCGCGGCCCGCTCGAGCAGAAAATCCCGTACCTCCGAGACGACCTCCCGGTAGACCGGGTTCGCCTGCATGGTACGCGGCTCGCCCTGCATGTGCATCAGGCACACGGGTACCCCGAGCGCGGCCGCCGTCTCCAGCGCCCCGGGCACGCGCAGGGCACGCACGTCGTTGACCAGGCTGGCGCCGGCCTCGACCGCCGCGCGCATCACGGCCGGCTTGCTGGTATCCACGGAGATCGCCACCGGCAGGCCGGCCTCCGCCAATGCCTCGACGACGGGCACCACCCGCCGCAGTTCCTCCGCCTCGGGCACGGGTGCGGCGCCGGGGCGGGTCGATTCACCGCCCACGTCGATGACGTCCGCCCCGTCGGCCGCCATCCGCTGCGCGTGTGCGAGCGCCCGCGCCGGGGCCAGGTAGCGGCCACCGTCGGAGAAGGAATCCGGGGTCACGTTGAGGATGCCCATGACCAGGGGGCGGCGGTGCTCCCGCCACCGGTTCAGCAGGGTGCGGAACTCCACCGCGTGCACCTCCCGAAACGCAGACGCCCTGCCGGTCGCAGGGCGTCTTCCCGTGCACTCCCCTCTTCCAGGTTCAATGCTCGCTGGCCGGCTTGCCGAGGGGACCCTCGCCCCGCTTGCCACCGGTCGGTCGCTCCGGCTGGGCGGTACCGGCGCCGGCCCCCGCACCGCCGGCGGGCGTGCCGTTGGTCCAGTCGCGGGGCGGGCGCACCTCGCGTCGTGCCATCAGGTCGTCGATCTGGTCCGAGTCGATCGTCTCGTACTTGATCAGGGCCTCGGCCATGGCATGCAGGATGTCGATGTTCTCCTCGAGCAGCCGCCTGGCCTTCTGGTAGTTGCGGTCGATGATGCGGCGCACCTCCTCGTCGATGGCATGGGCCGTCTCGTCGGAGATGTTCTTGTGCTGCGTGATGGTGTGACCGAGGAACACCTCGCCCTCTTCCTCGCCGTAGGCGAGCGGACCGAGTTTCTCGGACAGGCCCCAGCGCGTGACCATGTTGCGTGCGATCTCGGTGGCGCGCTGGATGTCGTTGGAGGCGCCGGTGGTGACCCGCTCGGGCCCGAAGATCAGCTCCTCGGCGATGCGCCCGCCGAACAGCGAGCAGATCTGGCTCTCCAGGCGCCGCTTGCTGAAGCTGTAGCGGTCGTCCTCGGGCAGGAAGAGGGTCACACCCAGCGCCCGGCCGCGCGGAATGATGGACACCTTGTGCACCGGGTCGTGGTCCGGCACTAGGCGGCCGACGATCGCATGGCCGGCCTCGTGGTAGGCCGTGAGCTTCTTCTCGTCCTCGCTCATGACCATCGACTTGCGCTCGGCGCCCATCATGATCTTGTCCTTGGCGCGCTCGAAGTCCTCCATGTCCACCAGGCGCTTGTTGGCGCGCGCGGCGAACAGGGCGGCCTCGTTGACCAGGTTGGCCAGATCGGCGCCGGAGAACCCGGGCGTGCCCCGGGCGATGATCATGGGATCGACGTTGTCCGCGGTGGGCACCCGGCGCATGTGCACGCGCAGGATCTGCTCACGCCCCCGGACGTCGGGCAGGGGCACCACCACCTGGCGGTCGAAACGTCCCGGGCGCAGGAGCGCGGGGTCGAGCACGTCGGGCCGATTGGTGGCCGCGATCACGATGATGCCCTCGTTGCCTTCGAAACCGTCCATCTCCACCAGGAGCTGGTTGAGGGTCTGCTCACGCTCGTCGTGGCCGCCGCCCAGGCCCGCGCCACGGTGCCGGCCCACGGCGTCAATCTCGTCGATGAAGATGATGCAGGGGGCGTGCTTCTTGGCCTGGTCGAACATGTCGCGCACGCGCGAGGCGCCCACGCCCACGAACATCTCCACGAAGTCGGAACCGGAGATGGTGAAGAAAGGCACCTTGGCCTCCCCAGCGATCGCCTTGGCCAGCAGCGTCTTGCCGGTGCCGGGCGGCCCCACCATGAGCACGCCGCGCGGGATCTTGCCGCCGAGCCGCTGGAACTTGCCCGGGTCACGCAGGAACTCGACCAGCTCGGCGACTTCCTCCTTGGCCTCCTCGACCCCGGCCACGTCGTTGAAGGTGACCTTGACCTGGTCCTCGCCCAGCATGCGGGCGCGGCTCTTGCCGAAGGACATGGCCCCTCGCCCGGCACCGCCACCCTGCATCTGCCGCATGAAGAAGATCCACACGGCGATCAGCAGGATCATGGGGAACCAGGAGATGAAGATCTGGGTGAGCAGGCTCTGTTCCTCGTGCGGCTTGACCAGGATCTTCACGTTGTTGGCGAGCAGGTCGTCGATCAGGCGCGGATCGTCGGGCGCATAGGTCGTGAACCGCTCGCCGGAGGTCGTCACGCCGCGGATGGTGCGATCCTGGATGGTCACCTGGGAGACCTGGCCCGATTTCACCTCGGCGATGAAGTCCGAGTAGCTCAGTACGTCGGTGCGCGGGGTGGAGGGGCCGAAGTTGTTGAACACCGTCATCAGTACGATGGCGATGACCACCCAGAGCACCAGGTTTTTTGCCATGTCGTTCAAGTCGCTCTACCTCTGTTCGCCTCAACTTGCCGGTCCCGGTCGGGCGCCTGCACCACGCCATGACCGAAACCCTTGAATTCATAAAGGATTCGAATCCATTTCCACGGACTCGACCTTACACCATACGGCGGCCGCTCGCCACCAGGTAGACTTCGCGGGATCGGGGCCGGGAAGCGCGCGGCTTGCGGACCCTGACCTGAGCATAGTCGCTGCGCGCGCGCCGCACCAGCGCGTCGAACCCCGCACCCTGGAAGAGCTTGGCAAGAAAGGTGCCACCGGGGGCGAGGACCTCGCGGGCGAAGTCTTCGGCCAGCTCGGCCAGGTACATGGCCCGTGGCTGATCCACGGCTTCCATACCGGATAGATTGGGGTCCATGTCCGAGAGCACAAGGTCCACGGGCGCACCGCCGAGCCGTTCGCGGCAGGCCTCGAGCACCGCCGCTTCGCGGAAGTCGCCCTGGATGAAGTCCACGCCGGCGACCGGGTCCATGGGCAGGAGGTCGAGCGCAAGGACACGCCCGCGCTCCCCGACCCGGTACGCGGCGTACTGCGACCAGCCGCCGGGTGCGGCCCCGAGATCCACCACCGTCATGCCGGGCCGCAGGAGGTGGTACTTCTCGTCGAGCTCGATGAGCTTGTAGACGGCGCGCGAGCGCCAGCCTTCCTGCCTCGCCCGTTTGACATACGCGTCCTCGAAATGTTCACGGAGCCAGCGGCGGCTGCTCTTCGATCGCCTGGCCATGGGCGAAGGATACAACAGGAGATGGGGGTGAGGGGTGAGGCGTGAGGAGATGGGAGCTAGGAGCTGGGAGCTGGAAGTCAGAAGACAGAAGACAGAAGTCAGAAGTCAGAAGACAGAAGACAGAAGACAGAAGGGATTCGGACCGAGGGACGATGTCGAACAGAGCGATGCCGAAGCGGCGCGTCGATGCGTCTCCGAACTCTGACACAGAGATCACGGAGGCGCGGAGTACACGGAGGGATGTCATGATGGGGATGGATCTGCTTTCGAGGGACCGATGCGCTTCGTGTCCTCTGTGGCTCTGTGCACTCCGTGTCCCGTAACGGGATTTTCAATCCATGCAGCCAACCCCCATCTCCCGGCTCCTCGCTCCCAGCTTCCGTGCCTTCCGTGGCGATATGGCATTCTGCTCCTCACGCCTCACGCCTCACGACCCATTCCGATCCCGAACCTCGAGTGAAATACGCGGCTGCTGCGGGTTGCGGCGGAAGAGCAGCGCCACGTTGCCGATGCGCTGGATCAGGGTGCTTCCGGTGCGTTCGCAAAGCTCGGCGATGACGCGGTCGCGTTCCGCCCGGTCCCCGACACTGACGCGCACCTTCATGAGCTCGTGATGCCGGATGGAGCGGTCGACCTCTTCGACGACGGCGTCGGTCAGCCCCCTCTGGCCGACCATGACCACGGGCCTGAGGCGTTGCCCGAGCCCGCGCAGGTGCCGCCTTTGCGCCTCCGTGAGCTGCATGCCGGGCCCGCTACTCGTAGCGGACCTCGACGATCTCGAAGGTGCGCCGTCCGCCGGGGGCCTGGACCACGGCGACCTCGCCTTCTTCCTTGCCGATGAGGGCGCGCGCGATGGGGGAACCGACCGAGATCAGCCCTGCCTTGATGTCGGCCTCGTCCTCGCCCACGATGCGGTAGGTCACCTCCTCGCCGGTCTCCTCGTCGGCCAGCACCACAGTCGCCCCGAAGACCACCTTGCCGTTGTTCTCCAGCTGGGTCACGTCGATGATGTGGGCGTGACTGAGCTTGCTCTCGAGTTCCCGGATCCGCCCCTCGATGAAGCTCTGCTGCTCGCGGGCGGCGTGGTACTCCGCGTTCTCCCGCAGGTCGCCGTGTGCGCGCGCCTCGGCGATCGCCTGGATGATCCGCGGCCGCTCGACGGTCTTGAGTCGCTGCAGCTCCGCGCGCAGCTTCTCGGCGCCCTGCTTGGTCAGAGGAACCTTGTTCATGCCTCGAACTCCCTGTGAAGATCCTGCAGTCGATGAACCTCCACGTAGTCCCGGTAGTCCAGCGCCATCGCCACCGCCCGGCCGTGCGCCAGCGTGGTGCTCACGTGCACCTTGTGCTGCAGGGCGGTACGACGGATGGTGTAGGAATCGGCGATGGCCTGGCGGCCTTCGGTCGTATTGACAATATAACTGATCTGGTCGTTCTTGATCATGTCCACGATGTGCGGACGGCCCTCGATCACCTTGTTGACCACCGCGCAGGGGATGCCGGCGGCCTGGATGGCACGGGCCGTGCCCCGGGTGGCCACGATCTCGAAGCCGCGGCGGACGAACTCCCGGGCCAGGTCCACCGCGCCCGGCTTGTCTGCGTCGCGCACGCTGATGAAGATGCGCCCCGCGCTCGGCAACTGGATGCCGGCGGCCTGCTGGGCGCGCAGGAAGGCCTCGGGGAAGCGCGTACCCACACCCATCACCTCCCCGGTCGACTTCATCTCCGGTCCCAGGATGGGGTCCACGCCCGGGAACTTGATGAAGGGGAAGACGGCCTCCTTCACGGCGAAGTAGGATGGCACGCGTTCTTCCGTGGCGCCCTGCTCGGCGAGGCTGCGGCCGATCATGCAGCGCGCGGCCACCTTCGCCAGGGGCCGACCGGTGGCCTTGGAGACATAGGGGACGGTGCGCGAGGCCCGGGGGTTGACCTCGAGCACGTAGATCTCCCGGCCCTGGATGGCGAACTGGGTGTTCATCAGGCCGACGACGTCGAGCGCCCCGGCCAGGGCGCGCACCTGTGCACGCAGGCGTTCCTGGAGGTCGGCATCGAGGGTGTAGGGCGGCAGGGAGCAGGCGGAATCGCCCGAGTGCACGCCGGCCTGCTCGATGTGTTCCATGATGCCGCCGATGAGCACCTGCCGGCCGTCGCTGACGGCATCGACGTCCACCTCCACGGCGTCGTCCAGGAAGCGGTCGAGGAGCACGGGGGATTCGTTGGAGACCCGCACCGCCTCGTGCATGTAGCGGCGCAGCTCGTCCTCGTTGTAGACGATCTCCATGGCCCGGCCGCCGAGCACGTAGGAAGGCCGCACCACGAGCGGATAGCCCAGCTCGGCGGCCTTGGCGAGGGCCTCCTCCGTGCTGCGGGCGGTGGCGTTGGGCGGCTGCTTGAGGCCCAGGCGCTCGATGAGCTGCTGGAAACGCTCCCGGTCCTCGGCGAGGTCGATGGAATCCGGCGAGGTGCCGATGATGGGCGCCCCGGCGGCCTCCAGGTCGCGGGCCAGCTTGAGCGGCGTCTGCCCGCCGTACTGCACGATGACGCCCTCGGGTTTCTCGACATGAACGATCTCGAGGACGTCCTCGAGCGTGAGCGGTTCGAAATAGAGCCGGTCGGAGGTGTCGTAGTCGGTCGAGACCGTCTCGGGGTTGCAGTTGACCATGAGGGTCTCGAAGCCTTCCTCGCGGCAGGCCTGGGAGGCGTGCACGCAGCAGTAGTCGAACTCGATGCCCTGGCCGATACGGTTGGGACCGCCGCCCAGCACCATGATCTTGCGCCGGTCGGTCGGCTGCGCCTCGCATTCCTCCTCGTAGGTCGAATACAGGTAGGCGGTGGTGGTCGCGAACTCGGCCGCACAGGTGTCCACCCGCTTGTACACCGGGCGGACGCCCAGCTCGTGGCGCCGCGCCCGCACGCGGTGCTCGTCGGTGCCGAGCAGCTTCGCCAGCCGCCGATCGGAGAACCCCCGGCGCTTGAGTTCGTAGAGCCTGTCCCGGTCCAGGTCCTCGATCCGGCGCCCGGCGAGCGTGCGCTCGATGGCGACCAGTTCCTCTACCTGGGCGAGGAACCAGGGGTCGATGGCGGAGTATTCGTGGATCTCCGCGAGCGTCATGCCGAAGCGGAAGGCGTCGGCGACATAGAGGATGCGTTCCGGGCCGGGCTGGCGCAGCTCGGCGCGCAGGCGCTCGCGGGCGTCCGCCGCCTGCAGGTCCACCCGCTCGTCGAAGCCGTCGATGCCGGTCTCCAGGCCGCGCAAGGCCTTCTGGAGCGACTCCTGGAAGGTGCGCCCGATGGCCATCACCTCGCCGACCGATTTCATCTGGGTCGTGAGGTGGGGATCGGCCTGGGGGAACTTCTCGAAGGTGAAGCGCGGGACCTTGGTCACCACGTAGTCGATGGTGGGCTCGAAGGAGGCCGGCGTGGCCCCGCCGGTGATCTCGTTGGCCAGTTCGTCGAGGGTGTAACCCACCGCCAGCTTGGCGGCCACCTTGGCGATCGGGAAGCCGGTGGCTTTCGAGGCCAGCGCCGAGGAGCGGGAGACGCGCGGGTTCATCTCGATGATGACCATGCGCCCGGTCTCGGGGTGGATGGCGAACTGGACGTTGGAACCGCCGGTATCGACGCCGATCTCGCGCAGCACGGCGATGGCGGCGTCGCGCATGCGCTGGTATTCCTTGTCGGTCAGCGTCAACGCGGGCGCCACGGTGATGGAATCGCCGGTGTGCACGCCCATGGGATCGAGGTTCTCGATGGAACAGACGATGATGCAGTTGTCCTTGCGGTCGCGCACCACCTCCATCTCGAACTCCTTCCAGCCCAGCGCCGACTCCTCGATGAGCAGCTCGCTGGTGGGCGAGAGGTCCAGGCCGCGCTCGCAGATCTCGACGAACTCCTCGCGGTTGTAGGCGATGCCGCCCCCCGTGCCGCCGAGCGTGAAGGAAGGCCGGATGATGACCGGGAAGCCCAGCGGGGCCTGGACCTGGAGGGCCTCCTCCAGGCTGTGGGCGATGGCCGATCGGGGCAGGTCGAGCCCGATGTTCCGCATCGCCTGGCGGAAGCGGTCGCGGTCCTCGGCCTTGTCGATCGCCTCGCGCGAGGCGCCGATCATCTCCACGCCGAACTCCTCGAGCACCCCCTCGCGGGCCAGGTCGAGCGCGCAGTTGAGCGCCGTCTGCCCGCCCATGGTGGGCAGGAGGGCATCGGGCCGTTCCTTTTCGATGACGCGCGCGACCGTCTGCCAGTCCACCGGCTCGATGTAGATGGCATCCGCCATCTCGGGGTCGGTCATGATGGTGGCCGGGTTGGAATTGACCAGGACCACCCGGTAGCCCTCCTCGCGCAGCGCCTTGCAGGCCTGGGCACCGGAATAGTCGAACTCGCAGGCCTGGCCGATCACGATCGGCCCGGCGCCGAGGATGAGGATACTCTCGATGTCGGTCCGTTTGGGCATGTCTCTACTGCCGGTGAGGGGTGAGGCGTGAGGCGTGAGGCGTGGGGAGTGAGGGGTTGAACAACTCCTTGGCCACGGAACCACACGGAATCACACGGAAGGGGCCGTGGGATTCATGGCGCCGCGCAAAGCGCGCGTGCCGGTAACATTCCGTGTATTTCCGTGTGCTTCCGAGGCTATAGGGTATTCTGCTCCTCACGCCGCACCCCTCACGCCGCACCCCTCACGCTCATCAGGTCGACAAAACGGTCGAACAGACCGGCCACGTCGTGCGGGCCCGGGCTGGCCTCGGGGTGCCCCTGGAAACCGAAGGCCGGGCAGTCGGTTCGCGCCACGCCCTGCAGGCTGCCGTCGAACAGGGAGCGATGGGTGGGACGCAGGTACTCGGGCAGGCTCGCCTCGTCCACCGCGAACCCGTGGTTCTGGCTGGTGATGAGCACCGCTCCCGTCTCCAGGTCCTGGACGGGATGGTTGGCGCCGTGATGGCCGAATTTCATCTTGACGGTGCGCGCCCCGGAAGCGAGCGAGAGCAGCTGGTGGCCGAGGCAGATCCCGAACAGGGGTATGCGCCGGGCCAGGAACTCCCGGATGGCGGCGATGGCGTAGTCGCAGGGCTCGGGATCGCCAGGCCCGTTGGACAGGAAGACCCCGTCGGGCCGCATCGAGAGCACGTCCTCCGCGGGCGTCTGCGCCGGGACCACCGTCACCCGGCAACCGCGATCGACCAGCATGCGCAGGATGTTGCGCTTGATGCCGAAGTCGTAGGCGACCACGTGGTATCGGGATGCGCCCGGGACCGGGTGCAGCCCCTCCTCGAACGACCAGGTACCCTCCACCCATTCGTAGGGCTCCGGGGTGGTCACTTCCTTCGCCAGATCCATCCCGGCCAGCCCCGGGAAGGCGCGCGCCTCGGCCACCGCGGCCTCGGGGTCGATGTCCCCTCCCGCCACCAGGCAACCCGCCTGGGCGCCCTTCTCGCGCAGGATGCGCGTGAGCTTGCGCGTGTCGATGCCGGCGATGGCCACGACCCCGCGCTCGCGCAGGTAATCCGGCAGCGAAGCGGTGGCACGCCAGTTGGAATGCAGCGGCGGCAGGTCCCGAATCACCAGGCCGGCACAGTGAATCCGGTCGGCTTCTTCATCGTCCGGGTTCGTACCCACGTTGCCGACGTGGGGGCAGGTCAGGGTGACGAGCTGGCGGGCATAGGAAGGATCGGTGAGGATCTCCTGGTAGCCGGTCATGGCGGTGTTGAACACCACCTCGCCCGTCCGCAGGCCGGCCGAACCGATCGACCGGCCCCAGAACAGGGTGCCGTCTTCCAGGGCCAGCAGGGCCGACTCGCTCAAGAGAACCTCCGAGAGGAAAGGTCGGGTCACAGGCCTAGCAGCCGGGCGCGTTCTGCCGCGGCCGGTGGCCGGATGCGGGACGCACGATTGGCGGGCGATTGTATCGGAAAACCCCCTGGCCTCCAAGGCGAGGCCGCGGCGTCTCCTTCGTGCGACAATGCGCCGGGTGGCGACGGGCGGAAAGGACGCGATGCATCCACGACACCCCCCTTCCCGGGATCTGCGCGTGATCCTGTTCGACTACGGCGGTGTGCTGGCCGAGGAAGGCTTTCGCGATGGGCTGCGCCGCCTCGCGCGGGAGCAGGGCCTGGACCCGGAGGGGGTGTTCCGGGCGGGCATGGACGCCGTCTACGACTCCGGTTTCGTGCTCGGTCGGGGCACGGAGGCCGACTTCTGGCAACGGCTGCGCGCGCGTACCGGCCTGCAGGGGAAAGATGCCGAGCTCACCCGGCGCATCCTGGAAGGATTCGTGGTACGCCCCTGGATGATCGAGGCCGTCGACCGCCTGCGCACCGACGGCTACCGGACCGCCATCCTCAGCGACCAGACCCACTGGCTCGACACCCTCGTCGAACGCGACGGGCTGGCACCCCACTTCGATCGCATCTACAACAGCTACCACCTCGGCAAGGGCAAGCGTGACCCGTCGGTGTTCGACGACGTGGTGCGGGACCTGGGCGTCGCCCCCGCACAGGTGCTGTTCATCGACGACCAACCCGGGAACGTGGCGCGGGCGCGCCGCCGGGGACTCAGGGGCTGGGTCTACACCGATCGGGCCGGGTTCGAGGCCCTGATGGCGCGGTTGCTGGAAAACACCCGGGAAGGAAACTGGCGCGCCCGGAAGGATTCGAACCTCCGACCACCTGGTTCGTAGCCAGGTACTCTATCCAGCTGAGCTACGGGCGCTAGGCGCAGGGAATTATCCAGAATTCCCGCCGAAAGGCAACTGCGCGGGCCGCTCCAGGAACCCGTCGAGCCGCTGCAAGGCGGCCTCCCAGCCGAAGTGGGCCTCCACGTGTGCCCGTCCCGCGCGTCCCAGGGACTGTGCCTGTGTCCGATCGTCGAGCAGCGCGAGGATGCGTGCGGCCATCGTGCGGGGATCCCGGGTACCGAGCCGGTCGAGGGGCGCGCAGCCGATGCCCGTGAGCGCCTCGGGCGTCGCGACCAGGGGACGTGCCATCGCCATCGCCTCGAGGACCTTGTTCTGGATGCCGCGGGCGATACGCAGGGGGCAGACGACCACGTCGGCATGCGCGAGGTAGGGCCGCACGTCCGCCACATAGCCGGTCACATCCACGGCCTCCCCGGCCAGCGCGCGCACCCGGGGATCGGGGTTGGCCCCCACCACGTGCAGCCGGACGTCCCCGCGCCGCGCGCGCACCGCGGGCAGCACCGAGCGCACGAACCATTCCACGCCGTCGATGTTCGCCCAGTAGTCCATGGCCCCGGTGAACACCAGGTGCGCACCCCCGTCCGCAAAGGGGCGCGCATGCGCCCGGCCGGGATCGAAGTAGGCCAGGTCCACGCCGTTGCGCAGGCTGTGGATGCGTGCCAGGTCCACCGTCCCCGCGTCCGCGGCCAGCGTCCGGAAGAGCGCGGCCTCCTCCTCCGAGACCAGCAAGGTGGCATCGGCCCGCGCGGCGAGCGCGAGCTCGAAGGCCCGCAACCGCCGCGCCTCGCGGTGGTAGATCCAGCGCAGCAGGAGATGCCCGTGGCGGTTGCGGGCGTACTCGCGCCACTTCTCGGAGTCGACGTCGACCAGGTCGACGAGCACCCGCACCCCGCTCGGCGGCACACGGGGGAGGTACTGCCCCATGGCCGAGGAAAAGACGTAGACGGCGTCCACCGCCCGGCGGGCCAGGAGTCCTTCGACCCAGGCCTGCAACCGGGCATCCCGGAAGGCCTCGAGGGTGACGGGGGTCCCACGCAGCAAGGCCCGGGGGCCGCACCGCCACAGCCGGTGGCGTGCCAGGAAGTGGAAACGAACCTCGGTGGCATAGGCGCGCAGCGCCTCCACGTGTTCCCGGTCGCGGGGATCGTCGTAGAAACCGCCGAGGAAGACCTGGTGGCGCGCCGCCAGGTGGCGCAGGATGTGGTAGGAGCGGATCTTGTCCCCCTTGTTGGGGGGATAGGGAATCCGGTGGACGAGATAGAGCAGCCTCATGCCAGGTGACGGGCGATCATCGGTCCCAGGATGCGGGTCACGGGATAGGGCAGTGCCCGCCAGGCGCGGATGAGGCGCTGGTACTTCGGATTGGCCGGGCTCACGTTGGGCATCTCTCTCGCCCGCACCAGGTGGTACTCGTAGGGCAGGGGCGTGGGCGCGAAGCCCCAGTGTTTCTTGAAACGGTAAGAGCCCGTGCCCTCCTTGCTGCGCCCGTAGTCGAAGCAGGTGTAACCGGCCTCGGCGGCCCGGGCCATGACGTCCCAGTACATGTAGTCGAAGGCCTGCAGCGCGCGGGCCTCGGGCAGTCCGCCACCGAAATAGGGCATCACCCGGTCGCGGAAATAGAAGGTCATCACGGTCGCCACGCGCCGTCCCTGGGCATCGGTGCAGAAGGTGATGCGGCACGCCTCGCCGAGCGTCTCCTGGATGTGGCGAAAGAAGGAATATGGATAGACCGGCGTGCCATGGGCGTGAACGCTGCGGGAATAGATGGCGTAGAAGGCCTCCAGGTCGTCGTCCGTGACGGCACGCACGCCCTTGCGTTCCGCCTTGCGGATCATGGCGCGCTGCTTCCGGGGAATGGCCTTGAGGTTGGCCTCGTTGTCCGGGCTCAGGGGGCGCAGGAAGGTGACATAGAGCGACTTGGTGGGCCAACCGCTGCGGGAAGGGACGTGGTTGCGCAGCTCGAGATAGTCCACCCGGTGCCCTTCGGCGAGGGCCACGGCCTGCGCACGCAGGCGCCGCTCGGCCTCCTCATCGTCGGCGAGGATGCCGCCGTAGACGGCATAGGGCACGGAGATCAGGGCGCGCCCGAACAGGGGGCTGCGGAAGTGCCACAGGGGCAGCACGCCGCAGACCGTCTCCCCGCGGAGGGCGAGGAGGTAGTACGGCCGGCAGGAGAAGGTGCGCTCGAGCACCCGCTTCCAGGCCAGGGTATGGAACAGGGTGGCCTCGGGGTGCCGGGCCACGTAGGCCTCCCAGGCGGCCTCGTGGCGGGCCTCGAGCGTGGCGACCACGACCGGTGGCCGCGCGTGCTCCGGTCCTTCATTCGATCCCATAGACTTCCCTCATCGGACGCCAGGTGCCGAGCGCGAGCAACCGGCACAGCTTGCCTTCCATGCGGGCGAGGTTGGTGTAGTGGCGCAGGCGCGACTTCCATGGCGCTCGTTCGAGGCGCGGCTGACCGGGGTCGATCTCCCAGGGGTGGAAGTAGAAGTTGTAGGGCCGCCGCTCCCGCCCGTTGATGTGTTGCACCGCCAGGCGACTGTAGAACCAGGGCAGGAGCCGGAAGTAGCCCCCGCCCCCGCAGGGCAGGTTCCTGCCCCCGAGCCGCAGGGTGGAGATGGGGATCTCGACCAGCGCGCCGTCGGCCACCGGGAAGGGGTGGCGGGGGGCATCGGGCCGGCCGTAGAGGTCGTGACGCACCGGGTAGAGGCTGGAACTGTACCGGAAGCCCAGCTCGGCCAGGATCCCGTAGGCCCAGGGGGTGCGCACCGCGTCGATGGAATAGGTGGGCGCCCGGTAGCCGAGCACCGGATGCCCCGTCAGGTCCTCGAGCAGGTCCCGTGCCCGACGCACGTCCGCGCGGAATTCCTCGGCCGTCTGGGTGGTGGCCCGGCGATGCAGGTACCCGTGGCAGGCGATCTCGTGTCCCGCCGCGTGGATCTCGCGCACGAGCCGCGGGAAACGCTCGGCCACCCAGCCGAGCACGAAGAAGGTCGCCCGCACGCCCCGCGCCTCGAACAGGGCCAGGATGCGCCGGGTGTTGGCGACCACGCGTGGCTGCATCCGGTCCCAGTCGGCGGGCGCCAGGCAGGACTCGAAGGCGGCGACGTGGAAGTAGTCTTCCACGTCCACGGTCATGGCGTTGACGATCCGCCCGCCCGGGTCCCGCAGCGGCGGAGACGCCTGTGATCGACCCCCTTTCATCCCCATGTCCCGTTCCGGGCGGACCTCCCCGGCCCCATTGAGAAAGGGCCCGTGCGGGCCCTTTTCCGGATGGCGGAGAGAGAGGGATTCGAACCCTCGATGGGGCTTTTGACCCCATACTCCCTTAGCAGGGGAGCGCCTTCAGCCGCTCGGCCATCTCTCCATGGCGTGGGGAAGGATACCCGGCAGCGCAACGCAGGTAAAGGCGCCTCCCCGGTCACTCTCCTCCCTCGACCACCACGGCGTCGTCCTTGCCGCGGCCGTTCTGTTCCTGCCGGATGCGCTCGTAGATCTCTTCGCGATGGACCGCCACGTCCCTGGGCGCGCTGACGCCGATGCGTACCTGATTTCCCTTCACGCCTAGCACGGTCACCGTCACGTTGTCACCGATCATGAGGGTCTCTCCCACCCTCCGGGTCAGAATCAACATCTGCGCGTCTCCTCAAATCGTTATGTCCATGCCGCGGTTTCCCGTGGACCCCGTGCGCATGTTCCCTCCATCGGCCGAACCCGTTGAAACTGTAGGCGGCCGGCTTCCCTGCGGGCAGATGGCGTCAGTCGCCGGACTGGTCGAGGTGGAAGGCCTCGTGCAGGGCGCGAACGCCGAGCTCGAGATATTTTTCGTCCACCACCACCGAAATCTTGATCTCGGAGGTGGAGATCATGCGGATGTTGATCCCCTCCTCGGCGAGCGCACGGAACATGGTGGCGGCGATGCCGGCATGCGAACGCATGCCGACGCCGACCAGCGAGATCTTGACGATGCGGTTGTCGCCCGAGACCTCGGAGGCACCGAGCGCCCGGGCGACGTCCTGGAGGATCTCCAGGGTCTTCTCGTAGTCGGTCCGGTTGACGGTGAAGGTGAAATCCGTCGTCTTGCCGTCCGGTGCCACGTTCTGGACGATCATGTCGATCTCGATGTTGGCGTCCGCGACCGGGCCGAGCAGCTTGGCGGCGATACCGGGCTGGTCGGGTACGCCCAGCACGGTGATCTGGGCCTCGTCCCGGTTGAAGGCGATCCCGGAGATCAGGGGATTCTCCATCTCTTCTTCCTCGTAGGTGATCAGCGTGCCCTCACCTTCCTCGAAGGAGGAGAGCACCCGCAGCGGGACATTGTATTTGCCGGCGAATTCCACGGCCCGGATCTGGAGCACCTTGGAACCCAGGCTGGCCATCTCGAGCATCTCCTCGAAGGTGATGCGGTCCAGCCGGCGCGCCTCCGGTACCACCCGGGGATCCGTGGTGTAGACCCCGTCCACGTCGGTGAAGATCTGGCATTCGTCCGCTCCCAGGGCCGCGGCGAGGGCCACGGCCGTGGTGTCCGAACCACCGCGTCCCAGCGTGGTGATGTTGCCCTCCTCGTCCACGCCCTGGAACCCGGCCACCACCACCACGCGGCCGGCCTCGAGATCGGCCCGCACCTTGCGCGCGTCGATCTCCCGGATCCGGGCCTTGTTGTGGACGTTGTCGGTGAGGATGTGGACCTGGCTGCCGGTATAGGAACGGGCCGGTACGCCGCGCTTCTCGAGCGCCATGCTGAGCAGGGCGATGGTGACCTGCTCCCCGGTGGAGAGCAGCACGTCCAGTTCCCGGGGGACGGGGCGCTCGGAGATCTGCCGGGCGAGCCCCAGCAGGCGGTCGGTCTCCCCGCTCATGGCGGAGACCACGACCACCAGCCGGTGGCCCCGGTCACGGTACTGTTGCACCTTCTCGGCGACGGCCTCGATGCGCTCGATGCTGCCCACCGAGGTGCCCCCGTATTTCTGGACGATGAGTGCCATGGCGCCGTATGCGACTGAACGAAGCGCGGGATTGTACCGGGAAACGCGGCCGCGGGGCCAGCGCCGGGGATCAGGCCGGGGCGGCCACGGCGCGGCGTACCAGTTCCGGCACCTGGGACAGGGCCTCGTCGAGCCGTTCCGGCCGGTTGCCCCCGGCCTGGGCCATGTCCGGCCGGCCACCGCCCCGCCCGCCGACGAGGGCGGCGATCTCGCGGACCAGGTCGCCGGCCCGCACCCGGTCGGTGAGGTCCTTCGTCACCCCGGCGACCAGGTTGACCTTGCCCTCGTTGACCGTGCCCAGGACCACCACCCCCGACCCGAGGCGGTTGCGCAGCTGGTCGAGCGTCTCGCGCAGGGTCTTGACGGGGGTGCCTTCCTCCAGCCGCGTGGCGAGCACGCGGATGCCCTCCACCTCCACGGCCTGGTCGGTGAGCGCCCGGCCCTGGCTGGCCGCGAGCCGGGCGCGCAGGCGCTCGAGTTCCTTCTCCAGGGCACGCTGGCGCTCCAGCAGCTGGGCGACCTTCCGGCCCACCTGTTCCGGAGGGATGCGGAGCAGCCCGGCGAGCTCCCGCAGCCGGGACTCGAGCTGCTCGGCATATTCCAGGGCCCGTTCGCCGGTGACGGCCTCGATGCGCCGCACGCCGGCGGCGATGCCGGTCTCGGAGACGATCTTGAACAGGCCGATCTCGCCCACCCGGTGCACATGGGTGCCGCCGCACAGCTCGATGGAGAAGTCGCCCATCCGCAGCACGCGCACTTCGTCGCCGTACTTCTCGCCGAACAGCGCGAGCGCGCCGGTCTTGCGGGCCTCCTCGAGCGGCATCACCCGGGCCTCGACCTCCAGGTCCCGGCGGATCTGGGCGTTGACCAGGTGCTCGATCTCGCGCAACTGGGCCTCGGTGAGGGGCTCGAAATGGGAGAAGTCGAAGCGCAGCCGGTCCGGTTCGACCAGGGAACCCTTCTGCTGCACGTGTTCCCCAAGCACCCGGCGCAGGGCGGCATGCAGCAGGTGGGTGGCCGAGTGGTTGAGCATGATGGCGCGCCGCCGGGCCTCGTCCACCCGGGCCTCGACCGCCTCGCCCACCACCAGTTCGCCCTCCTCCACCCGCCCGATGTGGAGGATGGCCTCCCCTTCCTTCTGGGTATCCTCGACCCGGAAACGGGCACGGGACGTCTCGAGTACCCCGGTGTCCCCGACCTGTCCGCCGCTCTCGGCATAGAAGGGGGTGTGGTCGAGCACCACCACGCCCTGCTCCCCGGCCCGCAGCCGCTCCACGGCATCCTCGTGCCGGTACAGGGCCTGGATGCGGGCCCGTTCCACCAGGCGCTCGTAGCCGGTGAACTCGGTGCACAGGTCCACGCGGATGCCGGCGTTGTAGTCGACCTCGAAGCGGCTGGCGGTGCGGGCGCGCTCGCGCTGGGCGGCCATCTCGCGCTCGAAACCCGCCTGGTCCAGTTCCAGGCCGCGCTCCCGGGCGATGTCGGCCGTCAGATCGACGGGAAAGCCGTAGGTGTCGTAGAGGCGGAAGACCAGCTCTCCCGGGATGACCTTGCCCGTCAGGCGCGCCAGGGCATCCTCCAGCAGGGCCATGCCCTTCTCCAGGGTCTCGGCGAAACGTTCCTCTTCCTGGCGCAGCACACGCTCCACCTGCGGCTGGGCCGCGCGCAGCTCGGGGTAGGCCTCGCCCATCTCCGCGACGAGGGGTGCCACGAGGCGGTGGAAGAAGGGCTCCCTGGCTC
Source organism: Gammaproteobacteria bacterium (assembly GCA_003695825.1). GTDB lineage: Bacteria > Pseudomonadota > Gammaproteobacteria > Thiohalobacterales > Thiohalobacteraceae > J048. The sequence continues at coordinate 17,044 of RFHK01000016.1, forward strand.
CCAGCAGGTAGCCGTGGCGGATGGCGCGGCGGATGATGCGGCGCAACACGTAGCCGCGGCCTTCGTTGGAAGGCAGGACACCGTCGGTGACGAGGAAGGCACAGGAGCGGATGTGGTCGGCGATCACGCGCAGGGAGACGTTGTCCGCCTCCGCCACGCCGAGCACCTCGGCGGCGGCTGCGATCAGGTGCCGGAAGAGGTCGATCTCGTAGTTGCTGTGCACGCCTTGGAGCACGGCGGCCAGGCGCTCCAGGCCCATGCCGGTGTCCACGGAAGGGCGGGGCAGCGGGTGCATCCGCCCCTCGGCATCGCGGTTGTACTGCATGAAGACCAGGTTCCAGATCTCCACGTAGCGATCGCCCTCGGCATCGGGCGACCCGGGCGGGCCGCCCGCCACTTCCGGGCCATGATCGTAGAAGATCTCGGAACAGGGTCCACAGGGACCGGTGTCCCCCATCGCCCAGAAATTGTCGCTCTCGTAGCGTGCACCGCCCGGCTTGTCGCCGATGCGGGCGAAGCGCGCCGAATCGACCCCGATCTCCTCGAGCCAGATCCGCGCGGCCTCGTCGTCCTCCGCGTAGACCGTCACCCACAGCCGCTCGGGCGGCAGCCGGAACACCTCGGTGAGCAACTCCCAGGCGTAGGCGATGGCCTCGCGCTTGAAGTAGTCGCCGAAGCTGAAGTTGCCCAGCATCTCGAAGAAGGTGTGATGGCGGGCGGTGTAGCCGACGTTCTCCAGGTCGTTGTGCTTGCCGCCGGCGCGCACGCAGCGCTGGGCGCTCGCCGCGCGCGTGTAGGGGCGTGTCTCACGCCCGAGGAAGACGTCCTTGAACTGGACCATGCCGGCGTTGGTGAAGAGCAGGGTGGGGTCGTTGGCCGGCACCAGGGAACTGGAAGGCACGATCGTGTGCCCCCGCGCACGAAAGAAATCGAGGAAGGTACGGCGAATGTCGGCGGTCTTCATGTCGCGGCTTCGGCTCCGGCCCTGTCTCCGTTCCCGCCAAGCTTACCCGATGGCGGGCCCGGCGTCACTCACCCTCTGCCTCGAAATCCCGAAGGAAATCAGGGTCGAAGCCCCGGTTCTGGAGATAACGCAGGCGTCGGGCCCGGGCCTTCCAGTCCCGGGGCGGCTCCGGCCCGAACCGCTTGCGACACAGTTCCCGTGCCCGGGCCGCCCAGTCGATCTCGAGGGCGGCGAGCGCTGCCTCGATGCGCGCTTCGTCGATCCCGTGCCGGCGCAATTCCTGGCGGATGCGGAGCGGGCCATAGCCCCGTTCCGCCCGGCTGCGCGCGTAGGTCTCGGCGAAGCGGGCCTCGCTGAGGCTGCCCTCGGCCTCCAGGCGGTCCAGCACGGCGGCGACCGCCTCGGCGGCATGGCCGCGCGCAAGGAGCTTGCGGGCGAGTTCCGCGCGCGCGTGCTCGCGCCGGGCCAGCAGCCGCAACGCCGCCGCCTCGACGGCCTGCAGGGGGTCTTGCGGACGTTGCTTCATGCCGGGGGCCGGCCGGCGGGCGCGGGGCGCGGCGGTGCACTACTGCAGCGTCTCGACCTCCGCCTCCGCCGCCTCGGCCTCCTCCGGGCGCCGGCTGGGCAGCAGCCGCGCGCGGATGGCCTGCTCGATCTCCTCGGCCAGCTCGGGATGGGCACGCAGGAACTGCCGGGCGTTCTCCTTGCCCTGGCCGATGCGTTCGCCCTGGTAGCTGTACCAGGCCCCGGACTTCTCCACGATGCCCTCGGCCACGCCCAGGTCGAGGATCTCGCCCTCCCGGGAGGTGCCTTCGCCGTACATGATCTCGAACTCGGCCTGCTTGAAGGGCGGCGCCAGCTTGTTTTTGACCACCTTCACGCGGGTCTGGTTGCCGATCACCTCGTCGCCCTTCTTCACGGCACCGATGCGGCGGATGTCCATGCGTACCGAGGCGTAGAACTTGAGCGCGTTGCCGCCGGTGGTGGTCTCGGGGTTGCCGAACATGACCCCGATCTTCATGCGGATCTGGTTGATGAAGATGACCAGGGTGTTGGAGCGCTTGATGTTGCCGGTGAGCTTGCGCAGCGCCTGGGACATGAGCCGGGCCTGCAGGCCCACGTGCGAGTCGCCCATCTCGCCCTCGATCTCGGCCTTGGGGGTGAGCGCCGCCACCGAGTCCACCACCACGAGGTCCACGGCGCCGGAACGCACCAGCATGTCGGTGATCTCGAGCGCCTGTTCACCGGTGTCGGGCTGGGAGACCAGCAGGTCGTCCACGTTCACGCCCAGTTTCTCCGCGTAGACCGGGTCGAGGGCATGCTCGGCGTCCACGAAGGCCGCCGTACCGCCTTTCTTCTGGCACTCGGCGATGGCCTGCAGGGCCAGCGTGGTCTTGCCCGAGGACTCCGGTCCGTAGATCTCGACGATACGACCGGCGGGCAGCCCGCCGATGCCGAGCGCGATGTCGAGCGTGAGCGACCCCGTGGAGATGACGTCCACGTCCCGCACGGCGCTCACGTCACCCATGCGCATGACCGCGCCCTTGCCGAACTGCTTCTCGATCTGGCTGAGCGCCGCACTCAGCGCCTTGCGCTTGTTCTCGTCCATTGCCTCCTCTCTCCGCTGGTTTCCGGTTGGCCGTGTGCCGCGCCGGCGGGGCCGGGCGCTTGCGCAGACTTATACTGGACATATATCCAGTTGTCCAGTCTCGTTGTGAGGGGTGAGGGGTCAGGGGGCGGGTTAGTCGTCCCCTTCTTCCTCCCTCGCGGGGGTGAGCGGCCAGCAGGCGAGCGGGACGTAGCGGGCGCCGTCCGGCTCGGTGCGCGACTCGAACAGGCAGAAGCGGTCCACCGGCCAGGAGAGGGGCGGGATCGCCTCCACCGCGGGCCCACGGCCCGCCTTGCGGACCAGGGTGACGTGCGGGGCGAAGGGACGCGCATCGCAGGGAAAACCGGCCCCTTCCAGCCGCTCCCGGAGCGCGGCGGCCAGCTCGGCCAGCGCCGGGGGCACGGACGCCGGCGCCAGCCAGATGACGCGCGGCCGGGCCCAGTAGCCCAACCGGGTGAGTTCCAGGGTGAAGGGCGCGACGGCGATCCCGGCGGCCAGCGCGGCCAGTTGCGGGATGCGGTCTTCTGCCACGGCGCCCAGGAAGGCGAGCGTGAGGTGCAGGTTCTCCGGGGGCACCCGGCGGCCGCGGCCGCGCACGTGCGGGCGGACCGCCGTCCCCACCGCCGCTTGCAGGGAGGCATCGAGCGGCAACCCGAAGAACAGGCGTCGCCGTCGGCCCGCCGGCCGTGCACTCATCCGGCCAGCCGCTCCATCAGCCCTTCCAGGGCATGGCGCACCGACTGCAGGCGCACCGCTCGGCGGTCGCCGGTGAAGTGCAGGGTCTCCGTCTGCGGCGCCATGCCCCGGCGCACGAAACCGAAGCACACGGTGCCCACGGGCTTGCCGGGGACGGCACCACCCGGCCCCGCGATACCGGTCACGGCCACGGCCAGGCCGGCGTGACTGTGTGCCAGGGCCCCGGCTGCCATCTCCGCCGCCGTCGCCTCGCTCACCGCGCCCCACCGGGCCAGCGTCGCCTCGCGGACCCCGAGCAGTTCCCGCTTGGCGTCGTTGGAATAGGTGACGAAGCCCCGGTCGAACCACGCGGAGCTGCCCGGGATGTCCGTGATGGCCTTGGCCAGCCAGCCCCCGGTGCAGGACTCGGCCACGGCGATCAGGACCCCGGCCGCGGCCGCCTGCGCGCCCAGCCGGCGGGCCAGCGCCTCGACCTCGGCCTCGCCCGCATCCCGCACCGTTCAGCTCCCCAGCATCTCCAGGATCCGCGCGCCGGCCCGGCATCCGTCCGCGCCCGACCGCGCGTGGACCACCTCGGCCAGGGCATGCAGGGGCGGCACCAGGGCCCACTCGGGTGCGATACGGATCTCGAAACGGCAGCCGGGAGCAAGCGGGCGCTCGGAGACCAGGCCCACGCCCCCGCTGCTCAGGTCGCACAGCCGCACCTCGAGTTCCTCGGCCGTCTCCAGGATCCGGCACCAGGCCGAACAGTCCGTCGCCATGCGCAAGAACCGGCGCTTCTCCTCGTAGTCGCGCACCCTCGACTCCTTCCCGCACTCCCGCCCTTGGTACCAGAGCCCGCGTCGCCGCGCAAGCGGGATCGGCGGGGAGGTTTTCGTATAGACTCTTGCGCCATGGCAGGCACACGCAAGCCGGGCAACGCCCCCGCCCACACGCCCATGATGCAGCAGTACCTGCGCATCAAGGCGGAACACCCGGACATCCTCCTCTTCTACCGGATGGGCGACTTCTACGAGCTCTTCTACGAGGACGCGAAGCGGGCGGCGAAATTGCTCGACATCACCCTGACCACGCGCGGCCAGTCGGCCGGCGCCCCCATCCCGATGGCAGGGGTCCCCGTCCACGCCGTGGACCAGTACCTCGCCAAGCTCGTCGCCCTCGGCGAGTCGGTGGCCATCTGCGAGCAGATCGGAGACCCTGCCGCGAGCCGGGGGCCCGTGGAACGCCGGGTGGTGCGTATCGTCACGCCCGGCACGGTCACCGAAGAGGCCCTCCTGGAGGACCGGCGCGACAACCTGCTGCTCGCCCTCGCCGGGGACGGGGCCCGGCGGTACGGGCTGGCCTGGGCCGACGTCTCCAGCGGACGCTTTTCGGTGATGGAGGTCGAGGGGGAAGAGGCCCTGCTGGGCGAACTGGAACGGCTCGCGCCGCGCGAACTGCTGGTCCCGGAGGCCGCCGCCCTCCCCGACGCCGTGCTGGAACGCCCCGGGCTGCGGCGCCGCCCCGACTGGCACTTCGACCCCGAATCCGCGACCCGGTCGCTCTGCGAACAGTTCGGTACCCTCGACCTGTCGGGCTTCGGCATCGAGGGCCTGGCGCTCGGCGTGGGGGCGGCCGGTTGCCTGCTGCAGTACCTCAAGGACACCCAGCGCACCGCCCTGCCCCACCTGCGCGGCATCACGCACGAGCGGCGCGAGGACAGCGTCATCCTCGACGCCGCCACCCGGCGCCACCTGGAGATCGACGAGGCCCGTTCCGGGGAACGCCGCCACAGCCTGCTGGGGCTCATGGACCGGTGCGCCACCGCCATGGGCAGCCGCCTGTTGCGCCAATGGCTGCACCGCCCGCTGCGCGACGCCCAGCGCCTGCGCGCCCGTCACCAGTGCCTGGAGCAGCTCCAGCTCACCGGCGCCCACGCGGTGCTCCACGAGGCCCTCACCGGCCTGTGCGACCTGCCGCGCGTACTCGCCCGCGTGGCCCTGCGCAGCGCCCGCCCCCGCGATCTCGCCGCCCTGCGCGACACCCTGGCCCGGCTGCCCGAGGTCCGCGCCCGCCTGGCGCCCCTCGAGGACCCGCTGCTCGAGGGCCTCTCCCGGCGCCTGGGCGAGCACCCGGAACTCGCCCGCACTCTGCGCCGGGCGCTGGTGGAGAGCCCCCCGGCCTGGCTGCGCGACGGCGGGGTCATCGCTCCCGGTTACGACGCGGAGCTCGACGAACTCCGCGCCCTCGCGCAGGACGCCGACCGCTTCCTGCTGGAACTGGAGGCGCGCGAGCGGGAACGCACCGGCATTCCCACCCTGCGGGTGCGCTACAACAAGGTCCACGGCTACTACATCGAGGTCAGCCGCGGCCAGGCCGGCCGGGTACCGGAGGACTACGTGCGGCGCCAGACCCTCAAGGGCGCCGAGCGCTTCATCACCCCCGAGCTGAAGGCCTTCGAGGACCGGGTGCTCTCGGCGCGGGAGAAGGCCCTCGCCCTGGAACGGGTGCTCTGGGACCGGCTGCTCGACCGGGTCCTGGAGGAACTGCCCGGGCTGCAACGTACGGGCGAGGCCCTGGCGGAACTGGACGTGCTGACGAACCTCGCCGAGCGGGCCGCCACCCTCGACTACCGCCGCCCCGAACTCACCGCCACCCCGGGCATCGAGATTCGGGGCGGCCGGCATCCGGTCATCGAGCAGACCCTCGAGACGCCCTTCGTGCCCAACGACCTGGTGCTGGACGAGCACCGGCGCATGCTGGTCATCACCGGTCCCAACATGGGGGGCAAGTCCACCTACATGCGCCAGGCGGCGCTGATCGTGCTGCTGGCCTGCATCGGCAGCTTCGTGCCCGCCGAGCGGGCGCGCATCGGCCCGGTGGACCGGATCTTCACCCGCATCGGGGCCTCGGACGATCTCGCCTCCGGCCGTTCCACCTTCATGGTCGAGATGACCGAGACCGCCAACATCCTGCACAACGCCACCCCCCGCAGCCTGGTACTGCTCGACGAGATCGGCCGGGGCACCAGCACCTACGACGGTCTCGCCCTGGCCTGGGCGGTGGCCGTCGATCTCGCCACCCGGGCGCGCGCCTTCACCCTCTTCGCCACCCATTACTTCGAGCTCACCGCCCTGGCCGAGCAGGTCGACGGCATCGGCAACGTGCATCTCGACGCGGTGGAACACGGCGACCGCATCGTCTTCCTGCACAGCGTCAAGCCGGGACCGGCCGACCGCAGCTACGGCCTCCACGTGGCGGCCCTCGCCGGCATCCCTTCCCCCGTGCTGGAACACGCCCGGCGCAAGCTGGCGGAACTCGAGGGAGGACACCGCCCACCGCCGGAGACGGCGCCCTCGCCGCAGCTCCCCCTGTTCACCCTTCCCGAGACCCACCCGGCCCTCGAGGCCCTGCGGGCCCTGGACCCGGACGACCTCACGCCCCGCCAGGCCCTGGAGACGCTCTACCGGCTGCGGACCCTGGCCGAGGAACCCGGAACGGGTTCCGGCTGACCTGGATCAAACCGCCGCCTCCTCGTCCATGGCAAATTCCCGTATCATTTCGCTCGGCCTTTCATCCACGGATACAGGAGCCCGACATGACCTTCGTCGTTGCGGAAAACTGCATCAAGTGCAAGTACACCGATTGCGTGGAAGTCTGTCCCGTGGACTGCTTCCATGAAGGCCCGAACTTCCTCGTCATCGACCCGGAGGAGTGCATCGACTGCACCCTCTGCGAACCCGAGTGTCCGGCGGAGGCCATCTTCGCCGAGGACGACCTGCCCCCCGGCCAGGAGCAGTTCCTCGAGCTCAATGCCGAGCTGGCCAAGGTCTGGCCCGTGATCACCGAGAAGAAAGATCCCTTGCCCGATGCCGACGAGTGGAACGGCAAGGAAGGCAAGCTCCAGTACCTCGAACGCTGAAGTCTTCCCGCAGGGCCCGGACCGTGCGACCGGGCGGCGCGGGCCGGCACGCCCTTGAAGCCCGCCCGCGCGGGACGCATATCCCAGCTGACAGTGCATCCTGAACACCGGGAGACACGCCCATGAGTCCGAACCAGAACGTCATCGAGGTCACCGCGCAGGATTTCGACCAGCAGGTGGTGGCACGCTCGCACGAGCTGCCGGTCCTGGTGGACTTCTGGGCCGAATGGTGCGGCCCCTGCCAGATGCTGCTGCCCATCCTGCTGAAGCTCGCCCAGGAATACGGCGGCAAGTTCCTGCTCGCCAAGGTCAATACCGACCGCGAACAGGAACTCGCCATGCGGTTCGGCATCCGCAGCATCCCGACCATGAAGCTCTACCGCAACGGCGAGGTGGTCGAGGAGCTGATGGGGGTCCAGAGCGAGGCCAGGCTGCGTGCCCTCCTGGATCGTTACATCGAGCGGGAATCGGACCGGGTACGCGCCGAGGCCCGGCGCCGGGAGGCCCAGGGCGATCTCGAGGGCGCGCTGGACCTGCTGCGCATGGCGGCGGCCGAGGACCCCGAGAACCCGCGGGTGCTCCAGGACTACGCACGCCTGGCGATCCGGGCAGGGGCCCTCGACGAGGCCCGCAGCCTGCTCGAGCGGCTGCCCGCCGACGTGCGTTCGGAAGACGAGGTGCAAGGCCTGGAGGCCCTGCTCGAACTCGCCGAGACCGTGCAGGACGCCCCGGAGGAAGCGGCGCTGCGTGCCCGCCTGGAGGAGGACCCGGAAGATCTCGCGGCCCGGGAAGGGCTGGCGGCCCGCCTCGCCCTGCGTGGTGCCTGGCGGGAGGCCCTGGACCAGTACCTGGAGATCCTCAAGCGGGACCGCGGGTTCCACGACGGCATCGGGCACCGGGGCATGCTGCGGATCTTCACCCTCCTCGGGGACGACCCCCTGGTGGCCGAATACCGGCGCAAGCTGGCCAACTGGCTCTACTGAGCACCGCCCAGCGCCGCCTTCGCGATTCTCCGTCTCCCTAGCGCTTGCGCAGGGGGCTCCGTGCTGCCGGGTCGGCGTGCCGCTCGAGCACCCGCAGCAGCTGGGCCGGGGGCACGTAGCCCGGCAGGATGTCGCCGTCCTCGAGCACGATGTCGGGGGTTCCCCGCAACCCCAGGGCCTCCACCAGCTGCATGTGTTCCTCGACCGGGTTGTCGCAGCGCCGGTCCAGGTCGACGGGCTTGCCCTGCTTGGCCTCGGTCAACGCCTTGCGGCGGTCCGGGCTGCACCAGACGGCCACGGCCTTCCGCCAGGAACGGCTGCCGCGCCCGGCACGCGGAAAGAAGGCATAGCGGATGGTGATGCCGAGCGCGTTGTAGCCCTGGATCTGGCTGTGCAGCTTGCGGCAATAGCCGCAGTCGATGTCGGTGAAGACGGTGACCCGGAACTTCTCGTGCCGGGCGGGAAACACGATGGTACGGTCGTCCGGCAGCGCGGCCATGGCCTTTCGCACCAGGCCCGACTTGCGTTCGCCGGTGAGGTTCCTCATGGTCTGCAGGTCCATGAGCTCCCCCTGGAGCAGGTAGCGCCCGTCCGCCGAGACGTAGAAGATTCGCGGCCCGTAGTCCACTTCGAAGAGGCCGGGGATGGGCGTTCGGCGGATGGCATCGGGCTGCCGTCCCGGGAGGAGGCGCGCGAGCTGGGCCCGGATGGCCTGCTCGTCCGCCGGCACGGGGACGGCGAGGCCGGCCAGGAGTACGGCCAGCAACAGGCGCCGGGCGAACCCGCCCCGGCGATACTGCACGAACCCGGGGGTCGCGCCGCTCCTGCCGGTAGCAGGAGGGCGGTGGGAAGGAATACGCATCGTCTGACTCCGCTGGCGGCCATGGGGGGCCGAACGGAGCTCATTATACCGGCCCCGGTGCCCGCGTACCGTGCGCACTTCACCCCCGCGGGTGATGGCGGGCATGTAATGCCTGCAGGCGCTCGCGCGCGACGTGGGTGTAGATCTGGGTGGTGGAGAGGTCGGCATGGCCCAGGAGCAGCTGCACCACGCGCAGGTCGGCACCGTGATCGAGCAGGTGGGTGGCGAAGGCGTGACGCAGGGTGTGGGGCGAGATGGGCCGATCGATGCCGGCGCACCGGGCATGCCGGCGCAGCCGGTGCCAGAAGGCCTGGCGGGTGAGCGGGCGCCCCCGGCGTCCCGGGAACAGGACCTCGCTCGCCTGGCCGCGCAACAGGCGCGGGCGCGCCTCCTCCAGGTAGCGCGCCAGCCAGGCACCGGCCTCTTCGCCGTAAGGCACCAGGCGTTCCTTTCCCCCTTTGCCCGTGACCCGCACCAACCCCTGGGCCGTGTGCAGCCGGTCCAGCGTGAGCCCCACCAGCTCCGAGACCCGGAGTCCCGTGGCGTAGAGCAGCTCCAGCATGGTGCGGTCGCGCAGCCCCAGGTCGGTGGAGACGTCCGGGGCCTCGAGCAGGGCCTCGACCTCGGCTTCGGTGAGGGTGCCGGGCAGGTCGCGTCCCACGTACGGCGAGGAGATCCCCGCCGTCGGGTCCTCGCGGATCTCCCCTTCCCGCAGCAGGTAACGATAGTAGCGGCGCAGGCTGCTGAGGAAGCGCGCCGCGCTGCGCGGCCGGCCGTCGTCGAGCCGCTCGGCCAGGCAGGCCTCGACCTCGGCCCGCGTGGCCGCCGGCGTCTCCCTACCCCGCCGGGCGAGCCACCGGGACCAGGCCCGCAGGTCGCTGCGATAGGCGGCCAGGGTGCGGTCACTCAGCCCGTCCTCCAGCCACAGGCTGTCGAGGAAGCGTTCGAGGCGGCGCTGCTCCGCCTCAGGCATCCCGGCGCGCATGCGGGGCCTCCACGACCTTGCCGAACAGCCCGGCGAGGGTATCGATGGGTACCGGGAAGATGATGGTCGACGTCTTCTCCGCCGAGATCTCGGTGAGCGTCTGCAGGTAGCGCAGCTGCAACGACTGGGGCGCCTCGCCGAGCTCGCGGGCCGCCGCCACGAGCTTGGCCGCGGCCTGCAGTTCCCCCTCGGCGTGGATGATCTTGGCCCGCCGCTCGCGCTCGGCCTCGGCCTGGCGGGCGATGGCGCGGATCATGCTCTCGTCCAGGTCGACGTGCTTGATCTCGACGTTGGAGACCTTCACGCCCCAGGCGTCGGTCTGCACGTCGAGCAGCTGCTGGATGTCGGCGTTGAGCTTCTCCCGCGCCGAGAGCATGTCGTCGAGCTCGTGCTGCCCCAGCACCGAGCGCAACGTGGTCTGTGCCAGCTGGCTGACGGCGGTGTAGTAGTCCTCCACCTGGATCACCGCCCGCTGGGGGTCGATGACGCGAAAGTAGACCACGGCGTTGACCTTGACCGAGACATTGTCCCGCGAGATCACGTCCTGGCTGGGCACGTCCATGACCACGGTACGCAGATCCACGCGTTCCATGGTCTGCACGATCGGGATCACGAGGACCAGTCCCGGGCCCTTCACCTTCCAGAAACGCCCGAGCAGGAACACCACTCCCCGTTCGTACTCGCGCAACACGCGCAGGGAGGTGAACAGCAGACCCAGTACCAGTACAAGGACCAGGATTGCACCTTGTGCCATCACGCTTTCCCCCTCTCGCTGTGAACCTGAGATTGCGAACCTCGGCAGGTCCGATCCCCCCCGGCCAGGGGTTCGACGCGCAACTCCAGCCCCCGGCGACCGGTCACCCGCACCCCTTGGCCCTGCGACACCGGTACCTCCGCGCGGGCCCTCCAGCGCTCCCCGTGCACGCGGACGGTGCCGCAGCCGTCCCGGAAGTCTTCGAGCGCCACCCCCTCGGCGCCGACCAGCTCTTCGGCCCCGGACACCACCGGACGCCGGCGCGCGCGCACGGCCAGGCCCAGCACGCCGAAGAGGAACCCCCCGGTGGCGAGCGTGAAGCCGACGATGAGCCCCGGCGCCACCGCGAGCCCGGTGCGGGCGCGGTCGAAGAGCATCACCGATCCCAGGGCGAAGGCGATCAGCCCCCCGATGCCGAGGGCACCGAAACTGGGCACGAAGAGCTCGGCGACCATGAACAGGATCCCGGCCAGGAGCAAGGCCATGCCGGCCGCGTTCACGGGCAGGACGTGGAGGGCGAAGAGGGCCAGCAGCAGACAGAGGGTACCCACCACCCCGGGCAGGACGAACCCGGGGTTGGCCAGCTCGAAGAGCAGGCCGTAGAAACCGAGCAGCAGGAGCACATAGGCCAGGTTGGGATCGGCGAGGTGCGCGAGGAGCCGGGTACGCCAGCCCGGGCGGATCTCCCGCAGTGCGAGGTTGCGGGTATGGAGCGCGACGGTACCCCCGGGGAGCGCCACTTCGCGTCCCTCGAGCGCCTCGAGCAGGGCCCGGCGCGAGGGCGCGACCAGATCGATCACCCGTTGCTCGAGTGCCTCCGCCGCGGTCAGGGTGGCCGCCTCGCGGACCGCCCGTTCCGCCCAGTCGGCGTTGCGCCCGCGCAACCGGGCCAGGCTGCGGATCCAGGCCACCGCGTCGTTGATCCGCTTGCGCGCGAGCGCCTCGCCGC
>RFHK01000120.1 GCA_003695825.1 Gammaproteobacteria bacterium
AGATGGTGGCGCCCCGCGCCCGCCTCAACCACCCAGCTTGAATTCGCCGCCGGTGACCTCATCCTTTCGAACAGGATCGGCCATTCGCCGCACGGCGGCAAGGAGCAGCAACATGGCACGTATTCGCCCCCCGGCCGTGGCCGGGGCCTTCTATCCCGAGGACCCGGCCGAGCTGGCCGCCATGATCGACGACTATCTCGCCGCGGCCGATGTCGCCGCTCCGCCACCCAAGGCCTTGATCGCCCCGCACGCCGGCTATGTCTATTCCGGACCGGTGGCCGCCCATGCCTATGCGCCGCTGCGCCAGCGTGCCGGGCAGATCCGGCGCGTCGTCCTGCTGGGACCGTCCCACCGCGTGCCCTTCCGCGGCCTGGCGGCCCCCACGGCCGACTACTTCCGCACCCCGCTCGGAGATGTCCCGATCGACCGGGCGGCGATCGAGCGCGTCCTCGACCTGCCCCAGGTGAGCCTGCGCGACGACGCCCATGCCTGGGAACACAGCCTGGAGGTGCACCTGCCCTTCCTGCAGCGGGTGTTGGGACCCACCTTCTCGCTCGTGCCCCTGGTGGTGGGCGATGCCACCTACGAGGAGGTCCAGGAAGTGCTCGACCGACTGTGGGACGGCGACGAGACGCTGATCGTGATCAGCTCCGACCTCAGCCACTACCACGATTACGCGACGGCCCGGCGCATGGACACCGAGACCTCGCGGGCCATCGAGTCGCTCCAGCCCTATGCCATCGAGTACGACCAGGCCTGCGGGCGCATCCCGGTCGGAGGCCTGCTGCTCGCCGCACGCGAGCATGGCCTGAGTGGCCGCACGCTCGATCTGCGGAATTCCGGTGACACGGCCGGCCCGAAGGACCAGGTCGTGGGGTACGGTGCCTATGCCTTCGTCTGAACACCGCCCCGAGCAACGGCGCCTGTTGCTCGCCCTGGCCCGGGACTCGATCCGCCACGGCCTGGCGACCGGCCGCCCCCTGGAAGTGGACGTGACCGCCTTCGACCCGGAACTGCGCAGGCCGGGAGCCAGCTTCGTGACGCTCGACGCGCATGGCCGGCTGCGCGGGTGCATCGGCTCGCTGGAGGCCTACCGGCCGCTGGTCGTCGACGTGGCCGACAACGCCTTCAACGCCGCCTTCCGCGACCCGCGTTTCCCCCCCGTACGCGAAGACGAGTTCGAGGACCTGCGTATCCACGTCTCGGTCCTCTCGCCGCCCGAACCCTTGCAGTTCCGGGACGAGGCGGACCTGCTCGCCCAGCTCCGTCCCGGCGTCGACGGACTCATCCTGGAAGACCGGGGACGGCGCGGTACCTTCCTGCCCTCGGTCTGGGAGCAACTGCCGGACCGGCAGGAGTTTCTCGCGCACCTGAAACTCAAGGCCGGCCTGCCGCCGGACCACTGGTCCCCTACCCTGCGGGTGTGGCGGTACACCACCGAGTCCTTCGGCGAAGAGGACTTCCCGGAGGCCCGCTGAGATTCACACCTCGTCCCCGCGGCCGCGGATCGAGGCACGCACGGGGGCGAAGCTGCGCCGGTGCACGGGGGAAGGCCCGAGCCGGCGCAGGGCCTCCAGGTGCGCGCGGGTCCCGTATCCCTTGTGCTGGGCGAAGCCGTAACCGGGATAGCGGGCATCGAGCCGGCACATCTCCGCGTCCCGCGCCACCTTGGCCAGGATCGAGGCCGCGCTGATGGCGGGCACGTTGCGATCTCCGCCCACGACGGCGCGTGCCGGCACCGCGATCTCGGGCAACCGGTCACCGTCCACCAGTACCTGCCCGGGCGGGGGATCGAGCGCCTCGATCGCCCGCCGCATGGCGAGCAGGGTCGCCTGGAGGATATTCAGCCGGTCGATCTCTTCGACTTCCGCGCGGCCCAGGGCCCAGGCGAGCGCCGCATCGCGGATCCGGGCGGCGAGCACCTCGCGCCGCGCCGGGGTGAGCCGCTTGGAATCGGCCAGGCCCTCGATGGGCAGGTGGGGATCGAGGATGACGGCCGCCGCCACCACCGGGCCGGCAAGGGGACCACGGCCGGCCTCGTCGACCCCGGCGACCCGCACCGGCTCCCCGTCTTGGTACCGCCGCGCACGTTCAGGCATGCCCGGCCACCTCGAGCACGGCCTCGGCCGCCCGTGCCCCGGCTTGCATCCGCAACCGGCGATGGATGTCGCGGCAGGCCGCCAGGTAGGCCTCCCGGGGGCGATCGAGCTGTTCCAGGAGGGCCTCGGCGAGGTTCTCCGGCGTGGCCTGGTCCTGCACCAGCTCGGGGACCAGTGCCCGGCCGGCGAGCAGATTGGGCAGCGAATAGTAGGGTATGCGCACCATCCCCTTGAGGATGCGGTAGCTGAGCGGAGAGAGGCGGTAGGCGACCACCATGGGACGCTTGATCAGCAGGGCCTCCAGCGCGGCGGTCCCGGAGGCCACCAGCACGGCCTGGCTCGCGGTCATGGCGGTCCGGGAATCACCGTCGAGCAGGGTCAGGGGGATCCCGTCGGTGGAGGATGCCAGGACCTGCTCGAAGCACCGGCGGGTCTCCCGGTTGGCGAAGGGCACGAGAAAATGCAGTCCCCGGCGACGGGCGAGCAGCCGCCGTGCCGTGTCGAGAAACAGGGGACCGAGCCGCCGCACCTCTCCGACCCGGCTGCCCGGCAGGAGTGCCACCAGGGTCCGGTCCTTCGGCAGGTCCAGGGCCTGGCGGGCCGCCACCGGGTCGTTCTCCAGCGGGATCCGGTCCGCCAACGGATGCCCCACGTGGCGGACAGGTACCCGGTGGACCCGGTAGAAATCGGCCTCGAACGGGAAGAGGGTCAACATGCAATCCACGCTCTCCCGGATCCGGCGCACCCGGTACTGGCGCCAGGCCCAGACGGAGGGGCTCACGTAGTGCACCACGGGGATGCCCTGGCGGCGCAGGCGCCGTTCCAGCTCCAGGTTGAAGTCCGGGGCGTCGATGCCCACGAAGACATCGGGACGCAACGCCAGCAGCCGCCGGGCGAGCAGGTGGCGGAGCCGCAGCAGCCGGGGAAGTTCGCCCAGCACCTCGATCAGTCCCATGTGGGAGAGCGCCTGCAGCGGGTACCAGGAGGAGAACCCCAGGCGCTGCATGCCTTCCCCGCCGATGCCCACGAAGCGGGCCTGGGGCACGCGTTGCAGCAGCGCCTCGATGAGGTCGGCACCCAGGAGATCGCCCGAGGCCTCGCCGGCGACCATGGCGACGGTGAGTTCGGATGCTTTCATGCGCTCGCCAACGCTGGTGCCCCTCGCCCGCTTCCGCCCTGGTGCTAGCGCAGGAGCCCCCGGCGGCGCCGCTCGAGAAAGGTGACCATCTCCCGCACCTCGGGGATGGTCTCGGCCTGGATGCGCAGCCGCTCGATCGCCTCCTCGAGGGAGAGCCCGTCGCGGTACAGCGTGCGGTAGGCGAGCTTCAATTGCCGGATGGTCTCTTCCGAAAACCCCCGTCGCCGCAGGCCCTCGGTGTTGAGCCCGTGGGGCTGGGCCGGGTGCCCCCCCACCATGACGTAGGGCGGGACGTCCCGGGCGATGGTGGAACCGAAGGCGGTGAAGGCATGGGCGCCGATGGAACAGAACTGGTGGACCAGGGTGAAGCCTCCCAGGATGGCATGGTCGCCCACGTGGACGTGCCCGGCGAGCGAGGCGTTGTTGGCGAAGATGGTGTGATCGCCGACCTGGCAGTCGTGGGCGATGTGCACGTAGGCCATGATCCAGTTGTCGTCGCCGATGCGGGTGACGCCGGCGTCCTGGACCGTGCCCCGGTTGATGGTCACGTACTCGCGGATGGTGTTGCCGTCGCCGATGACCAGCTCAGTGGGTTCACCGGCGTATTTCTTGTCCTGGGGATCGTCGCCGAGCGAGGCGAACTGGAAGATGCGGTTGTCCCGACCGATGCGGGTCGGCCCGCGAATGACCACATGCGGGCCGATCTTCGTGCCCGCGCCCACCTGCAGCGGGCCTTCCAGCACGCTGTAGGGCCCGACCTCGACGTCCGGGGCCAGTTCCACGTCGCTGCCGACGATGGCCGTGGGATGGATCACGATGCGAGTTTCCGCTCGGTGCACATGATCTCGGCGCCCGCCGCGAGCTGGTCGTCGACGCGGGCCTCGGTCTCGAAGACCCAGATGCCGCGCTTGTGGTTCTTCACCCGTGCATGCAGCATGAGCCGGTCGCCGGGCTCGACGATGCGCTTGAACCGTGCCTTGTCCACGCCGACCAGGTAGTAGAGTGTATCGCGGTGGTCGGTGCGCCCGATGCTGTGGAAGGCGAGCAGCCCGGTCGCCTGGGCCAGAGCCTCGATGATGAGCACGCCGGGCATGATGGGCTTCTGGGGGAAGTGCCCGGTGAAGAAGGGCTCGTTGTGGGTGACGTTCTTGTAGCCGACCAGGTATTCCCCGGCGACGATCTCCACCACGCGGTCGATGAGCAGAAAGGGATAGCGGTGCGGCAACTGCCTCAGGATCTCGTTGATGTCCATGACGGGCTTCATGACGTTCCTTCCCCTTTGTCCAGTCTTCGTTCCAGTCTCTGCAGCCGCCGCGCCAGTTCGTCGAGGTGACGCAACCGCGCCGCGATACGGTTCCACTTGTCGTTGGGGAGTGCCGGGAGCCCGGACGAGTACACCCCGGGTTCCCTGAGGTCGTGCGTCACCATGGACATGCCCGTCACGACGCAGCCGTCGGCGATGGACAGGTGTCCCACCACGCCCACGCCGCCGCCGAGCATGCAGTGACGCCCGATGTCCGCGCTGCCGGAAATGCCGGCACAACCGGCGATCGCGGTATGCGCCCCGATGCGCACGTTGTGGGCCACCTGGATCTGGTTGTCGAGCTTGACGCCGTCCTCGATCACCGTGTCCTCGATGGCGCCGCGGTCGATCGTGGTGTTGGCACCGACCTCGACGTCGTCGCCGATCCGGACGCTACCGAGCTGTGGGACCTTGATCCAGCGTTCGCCTTCCCGGGCGAGGCCGAAGCCGTCACTGCCGATCACGGCACCGGGATGGAGGATGCAGCGTCGGCCGATGCGCACGCCGTGGAGTACCGTCACGTGGGGATGCAGGCAGCTCTCCTCGCCGACGGTGACACCCTCGCCCAGGTAACAGCCGGCATGGATCTGGCACCGCGGACCGATGCGCACGTCCGCCTCGACGACGACGTGCGGTCCGATCCAGGCACTGGGATCGATCTCGGCCGTCTCGTGCACCACCGCCGTGGGGTGCCGGCCACCCGCCGGGTGCACGGGAGGATGCAGGAGCCGGGCGATGCGGGCATGCGCCAGGTAGGGATCGTCCACGACGAGCAGGTGGTGCCCACGCGCGGCTTCCACGTCTGCCTCGCGCACGAGGATCGCCGAGGCCCGGGTGGTGGCGAGGTAGCGGCGGTAACGCGGGTTGGCCAGGAAGGCGATGCATCCCGGGCGGCCGTGGGGCAAGGTGCACACGTCCTCGATGCGCACCTCCGGGTCCCCGACGAGCCGG
Organism: Gammaproteobacteria bacterium; assembly: GCA_003695825.1. Classification (GTDB taxonomy): domain Bacteria; phylum Pseudomonadota; class Gammaproteobacteria; order Thiohalobacterales; family Thiohalobacteraceae; genus J048. The sequence goes on from RFHK01000120.1 coordinate 5,492, forward strand.
GCACCGACGTGTTCGGCCAGTTCCGCGAGACGGTGTGCCACGGCGTTACTTGCCCGCTTCCTTGCGCAGCCGCTCGAGCAGGCGGTCGGTGACGTCGACCCGCTTGCCGGCATAGACGACGCCCTCGGAGACGATGAGGTCGTAGTGTTCTTCCTTGGCGAACTTGACGATGGCGTTGTAGAGCTGTTTCTGCAACCTCGACAGTTCCTCGTTGCGGCGGATGTTGAGGTCCTCGCGGAATTCGTCCTGGCGGCGCTTGAGTTCACGTCGCTTGGTGATCAGCTTGCGCTCGGCCTGGTGGCGCTTCTCCTCGCTCAGCAGGGGCCCCTCCTTGGAGAGCTTCTCTTCCATCTTCTTGATCTCGCGCTGCAGAGCCACGATCTCCTTCTCGCGCGGCGCGAACTCCGCCTCGATCTTGGCGATGGCGGCCTTGGCCTGGGGAGCCTTCTCCATCAGCTTGACAGTGTTGACGAAGCCGATGCGCACATCGGCCCGGGCGAGCACGGGCAGCAAGAGCGCCGCGGCGGCCAGCAGGGCTGGAATCCATTGCCTTGTCCTCATTCTCTGGTCCTCTCCTCGTCAGAAATTGGTTCCGATCGTGAACTGGAAGGGCTGGGTCTCGTCCCCGGATTTCTCGTTCAGCGGCTTGGCCAGGCTGAAGGTAAGCGCGCCCAGCGGAGACATCCAGGTGGCGCCCAGGCCGACAGAATAGCGCAAATCCCCGGTGGAGAAGGCATGGTAGTCGGCGAAGACGTTGCCGATGTCGAAGAAGGCGCTCAACCGCACGGTCCTGGACTTGGGCGCGAAGGGGGGTGGAAAGAGCAGCTCGACGTTGCCCTGGACCTTGAAACTGCCGCCGATGGGATCGTTGGTTCGGGGATCCCGCGGGCCGAGCGTGTTGTCCTGCCAGCCGCGCACGGAGCGCACGCCGCCGGCGTAGAAGTTCTTGAAGAAGGGCACGCTGCCGAACTTGCCGTAGCCGTCCCCGTAGCCGATCTCGCCATTGAGCGAGAGTGTGAAGCGCTTCGTCAGCGGCACGTAGAACAGGTGACGGTAGCTGACCTTGTAGTACTCGAGGTCCGAGCCCGGCACCGTCACCTCGGCGGCCAGGCGCTGCAGCATGCCCCGGTCGGCGAAGATGGCACGGTTGCGCGTGTCGTGCGACCAGCTCGCGCTCAGGGTGAAGGTGTCATAGGTGCTGCCGTTGGCGGCGATGAAGTCGCTCACCACCTGCGGGGAGAAAGCGGTCTCCTGCAGTTCCAGGTGCTCGAAGGCGACATCGAAGTGGATGCGGTCGAACTCGTTGATCGGCAGCCCGTGGCTGAGATCGCCACCCCAGGTGTTGGTGTTGTAACTGGCCAGGTTGGCCTGTCCGGCGTCGGTCTTGCGGTAGAACAGGCCGAAGCCCCGGCTGATGCCGTCGAGCGTGGCATAGGGGTTGTTGTAGGAGAAACTGTAGATGGTGTTGATCTGGCTGTTGTTGAAATTGAGGCTGACGCGCTTGCCGGTACCCAGGAAGTTGTTCTGGGTGACATTGGCATTGAACAGGAACCCGGAGCTCTGGGCGTAGCCGAGCCCGAGCACCAGGTTGCCGGAAGGCTGTTCCTTGACCGAGTAGACCACGTCGACCTGGTCCGGCGTGTCCGGAACGGCGGGGGTCTCGACGTTGACCTCCTCGAAGAAGCCCAGCCGCTCGAGCCGGGTGCGGGATTGTTCGACCGCGTTGGAGGAAAACCAGCCGCCTTCCATCTGGCGCATCTCCCGGCGCAGGATCTCGTCGGCGGTCCGGGTGTTGCCGCGCATCTCGATGCGACGCACGTAGACGCGCTTGCCGGGATCGATGAAGAAGGTGAGCGTCACCGTACGGGTCTTCTCGTCCACCTCCGGGATGGTGTTGACGTTGGCGAAGGCATAGCCCTCGTCGCTGAGTGCCTTGCCGAGTTTCTCCACGGCCTCGGTCACCCGCTTGCGCGAGAACACGTCCCCGGGATTGATGTCGATGAGCGGAAACAGCCGTTCCGGGTCGACCACGAAGTCACCGGTCATCTTCACCTGGCGGATCCGGTACCTGGCCCCCTCGGTGACGTTGACCGTGATATAGATGTCGCGCCGGTCGGGCGTGATGGTGACCTGGGTGGAGTCGATATTGAAGTGCAGGTAGCCGCGGTCCAGGTAGAAGGAGCGCAGCCGCTCCAGGTCGCCCGCGAGCTTCTGCTTCGAGTACTGGTCGGAACCGGTGAAATACGAGAACAACGTGGGGGGATGGAGCTCGAAGAGATCGAGCAGCGTGGCGTCGTCGAAGACGTGGTTGCCCACGATGTTGATCTGGCGGATCCGCGCCGGCTTGCCTTCGCGGATGTCGATGCGGATGGCCACCCGGTTGCGCTCCAGCGGCGAGACGGTGGTGTGGATCTTCACCCCGTACTTGCCGCGGGCGAAGTATTGCCGCTGGAGTTCCTGCTCCACCTTGTCGAGCAGCGAACGGTTGAAGACCCGGCCCTCGGCGAAGCCGATCTTCTTGAGCGAATCCATCAGTGGCTCGGTCTCGATGTCCTTGTTGCCCTCGATCTTGATGCTGGCGATGGCGGGCCGCTCGCGCACCTCGACGACCAGGACCCCGCCCTCGCGGCGCAGGCGGACGTCCTTGAAGAAGCCGGTGGCGAACAGGGCGCGGATGGCCCGGCGCGCACGCGGCGGGTCCAGGCGCTCGCCCACGTGCACGGGCAGGTAGTTGAACACCGTGCCCGCGGAGATGCGCTGCAACCCGTCGACGCGGATGTCGCGCACGACGAAGGGCTCGAAGGCGAACGCGAGGCGGGCGGCGAACAGCAGCAGGCCGGCCGAGAGCAGGCGCTTCGTCATCGATCGTCTCCCGTGACCAGGTTTCCGGATCCGGCCATGACTGCAGGCAATCAGTGGAACAGACGGCTGAAATCGTTGAGCAGCGCCAGGCTCATCAGCGCGAGCAGGATCATCAGGCCGATGCGCTGGCCGATGATCTCGACCCGTTCCGGCACCGGCCGGCCCCGAACGAGCTCGATAAGGTAATACATCAGGTGACCCCCATCCAGTATCGGGATGGGCATGAGGTTGAGCAGCCCCAGGCTGATGCTGACGATGGCCAGGTAGCCGAGAAAGGCGGCCAGGCCCAGGCTGGCGGTGAGCCCGGCGTACTGCGCGATGCTGATGGGCCCGCTCAGGTTTTCCACCGAGGCCTCGCCGACCAGCATCTTCCAGAGGGTGCGCAGGGTCAGGGCGCTCATCTCCCAGGTCTTGCGCAGGCTGACCGGCACCGCCTCGAGAGGACCGTAGCGCACGATCCGGTGCAGCGAGGCCTCCAGCCCTTCGGGGACCCGTACATAGGCCCCGATCCGGCCGATGGTCCGCCCGTCCATGTCGACCGCCTCGGGGACGAGCGAGAGCACGACTTCCTCGCCGTGGCGCTCGAGCGTGACCCGGATGACCTGCTCCGGGTGGCCCTGCACGTAGTCGACCCAGTCGTCCCAGGTGAGAATGGGCAGGTCGTCGGCCCGCCGGATACGGTCGCCCGGCCGCAGCCCGGCCCGGTCGGCCGGCCCGCCGGGCACCACCCGGTCGATGACGGGGGCGAGTTTGGGCCGCCAGGTCTTGAGCCCGATGGCGTCGAGGAGGTTGCCACGATCGAGAATCCCGGGGATACCGGAGAGGTCGAGGAAGACCTGGCGCACCGTGCCGTCCTGCCCGCGCACGCGCAGCGCGATCTCGCGCTTGTCGAGGGCGGCATCGAGCAGGGCCATGAGCGCGGCGTCCCAGGTGGGCGTCTCCTTGCCGTCGACGGCGAGGATCTCGTCCTGCTCGAGCAGGCCGGCCTCGGCCGCGGGCGAATGGGGGGGCGGCGCATCGATGAGCGGGCGCAGCCCGGGCACCCCGTGGAGATACATCAGCCAGTAGGCGAACACGGCGAACAGGAGGTTGGCCAGGGGTCCGGCCGCGACCACGGCGATGCGGGTACCGACCGGCTTGCGGTTGAAGGCCCGGTCCCGCTCCGCGGGATCGACCGGCCCTTCCCGCTCGTCGAGCATCTTGACGTATCCCCCCAGCGGGATGGTGGCCACCACGTACTCGGTCTCGCTGCGCCGCGGTTTCCAGCGCCACAGCGGCTGCCCGAAACCCACCGAGAAGCGCAGGATCTTCACGCCCAGGCGCCGGGCCACCCAGAAGTGGCCGAACTCATGCACCGTCACGAGGATGCCGAGCGCGAACAGGAAGGCCAGGACGGTGAACAGGAAATGACTCATGAAGCAACCCTCTTCCAGACGCTGTCCCGGACGGCGGCTTCCGCCTCGGCACGGGCCTGGGCATCCCGGGCGAGGATCTCTTCGAGCGAGTGGGGGGTTAGGACCGGTACCCGTTCCAGGACGTGGGCGATCACGGCGGGGATGCCCCCGAACGGCAAGCGCCCATCCAGGAAGGCCGCCACGGCCACCTCGTTGGCGGCATTGAGCACGGCGGGTGCGGTCCCGCCGGCGTGCCAGGCCTCGATCGCCAGGCGCAGGCAGGGAAAACGCTCCAGGTCGGGCGGTTCGAAGTCCAAGCGCCCCTGGGCGAACAGGTCGAGCGGGCGCACGCCCGCCTCGATGCGGTCCGGCCAGGCCAGCGCATGGGCGATGGGGGTACGCATGTCGGGATTGCCGAGCTGCGCCAGCACGGAACCGTCCCGGTATTCCACCAGGGAATGGACGACGCTCTGCGGGTGTACCACCACCTCGATGCGTTCCGCCGGCAGGCCGAAGAGCCAGCAGGCCTCGATGACCTCCAGACCCTTGTTCATCATGGTCGCCGAATCGACCGAGATCTTGCGGCCCATGTTCCAGTTGGGATGGGCGACGGCCTCCTCGGGCGTCGCCTGCCGGATCCGCTCGCGTGTCCAGGTGCGGAAGGGCCCCCCGGATGCGGTCAGGAGGATGCGGCGTACGCCCTCCGGCGCCTGGCCGGCCACGAACCCCGGAGGCATGCACTGGAAGATGGCGTTGTGCTCGCTGTCGACCGGCAACAGCTCCGCACCATGGGCGTGCACCTCCCGCATGAAGAGGTTGCCGGCGACGACCAGGGCCTCCTTGTTGGCCAGCAGGATGCGCTTGCCGCAGCGGGCCGCCTCCAGTGTCGCCGGCAGCCCGGCCGCCCCCACGATCGCCGCCACCACGGTATCGACCGCTGGGGCGCGCACCGCCTCGAGCAGGGCCTCGGGCCCGGCGCGGACCCGGGTCGGGAGCCCGGCCCGTCGGATGCGCTCCGCCAGCCGCTCCGCCGCCTCGGCCTCGACGAGCACGGCCAGTTGCGGGCGGTAGCGGCGGCACTGTTCGAAGAGGACGGCCTCGTTGCGGTGAGCCGTCAGGGCATGGACGGCGAAGCGCTCCGGGTGACGACCGACCACGTCGAGCGTGTTGCGGCCGATCGACCCCGTCGACCCCAGCACCGCCAGCACGCGCCTCGTTGCGTTTCCGGCCATGGTCACAACACCACGAGCCCCAGCCACAGCCACCAGGACAAGGCCCAGGGCACGGCCGCCAGCAGGCTGTCGATCCGGTCCAGGATCCCCCCGTGCCCGGGCAGCAGGTGGCTGGTGTCCTTGAGGTGCTGCTGGCGCTTGAGCAGGCTGACGAACAGGTCACCCACCACCGACAGGGCCGCGGCGGTCACCCCCACGCTCACGAACTGGATCCAGCGCTCGTCCCGCCAGCCGAAATGCCAGGCACCGACCATGGAGACCGCGGCGGCACCGGCCAGCCCCCCCACCACCCCTTCCCAGGTCTTGCCCGGGCTGACGGCCGGTGCCAGGCGGCGGCGGCCCAGCCAGCGCCCGGTGAAATAGGCCGAGGAATCCGCCGTCCAGACCAGCACGAGCAGGAAGAGCGCCAGCTCGGGGCCGTGCCCCGCCCTGCCCTGCAAGGCCACCAGCCCGAGCCAGGGCGGACCCAGGGCGATGAAGGCGGCGGCGAACTTGAGCAGCGGGTTGCGTCCCCCGCTCCACCCGGGCGAGAGGATCCAGGCCAGGGAGGCCAGCCACCACAGGGCGGCCCCGGCCGAGACCAGCTGGACCAGCTGGCGGTCGCCACGGCTGCTCCAGAGTGCGAACAGGAAGAGAGCCCCCAGGAACACGAAGAGAATGCGCATGGGCACCGCTTCGAAGGGGACCAGGCGGTTCCATTCCAGGAAACCCAGCAGCACCACGGCACCGCTGAACAGGGCGAAGCCGGGGCTGGGCAACCACAGGACCGCGGTGACGGTGACCGGGACGAGCAGCAGGGCCGTGAGGATTCGCCGACTAAGCACCCTTGAGCTGCTCCACCTGTTCGCCGGTGTGACCGAATCGCCGCTGGCGGCCGGCGAACCAGGCCAGGGCCTCGCGGAAGCAGTCGGCGTCGAAGTCCGGCCACAGCACGTCCGTGAAGTAGAGTTCCGTGTAGGCCAGCTGCCAGAGCAGGAAGTTGCTGATGCGCTGCTCGCCGCCGGTGCGGATGAACAGGTCGGGTTCGGGCAGGTCGGCGAGCGAGAGGTGGCCGGCGATGCGCGCCTCGTCGATCTCCCCGGGATCGACCCGCCCGGCGGCGACCTCGACGGCGAGGTGCCGCATCGCCTGTACCAGGTCCCAGCGTCCACCGTAGTTGACCGCGATCACCAGCACCAGGCCGTCGTTCTCCGCCGTGGTGGCCTCCGCGGAGGCCATCATGCGGACCAGCCGCTCGGGAAAGGCTGTTCGCTCCCCGATGAAGCGGATCTGCACCCCGTTGCGGTGCAGGGCGTCCACTTCCCGTTGCAAGGTCGCGGCGAAGAGCTCGAGCAGCAGGCGCACCTCGGTCTTGGGACGCCGCCAGTTCTCGCTGCTGAACGCAAAGAGCGTGAGGACCTGGATGCCCTCGGCGCGGCAGCATTCGACGATCCGCCGCACGGCCTTCACGCCTTCCCGGTGCCCGGCCGGACGGGGCAGGCCGCGCCGGCGGGCCCAGCGCCCGTTGCCGTCCATGATGATGGCCACGTGCGCCGGGAGCGAGCTGCGGATGCGCTCCTCCAGTGTGGGTATGCGTGCGCTCATGAACTCAGATTTCCATCAGATCCCGTTCCTTCTTCTCCAGGACCTCGTCGACCTTGGCTACGTATTCGTCGGTGAGCTTCTGGATGCGCTCCTCGGCACGGCGCTCCTCGTCCTCGGAGATCTCCTTTTCCTTGAGCAGCTCCTTGAAATCGTGGATGGCGTCCCGGCGGATGTTGCGGATGGCGACGCGCGCGCCCTCGGCTTCCTGGCGCACGATGCGGATGAGGTCGCGGCGGCGTTCCTCGGTGAGCGGCGGCAGGGGCACGCGAATGACCGTCCCCGCCGTGGCCGGGTTCAGGCCCAGGTCCGATTCCATGATGGCCTTCTCGATGACCGGCACCATCGATTTCTCCCAGGGGGTGATGGTGAGGGTGCGTGCGTCCTCGACCGCGATGTTGGCCGCCTGCCGCAATGGCACCTGGGTGCCGTAGTACTCCACCTGGATGTGATCGAGCAGGCTGGGATGCGCCCGCCCCGTGCGCAGCTTGCCCAGTTCCGCCTTCAGCGCCTCGACGCTCTTGCCCATCCGCTGCCGGGCGTCTTCCAGGATCTCGTCGATCATGCGTCCGTTTCTCCTTCTTCGGGTACCACCAGCGTGCCGGGAGACTCGCCCCGTACCGCCCGCGCGAGATTGCCCGGGGTATGGATGTCGAACACTTGCAGGGGCAGGCGGTGCTCCCGGCAGAGCTCGAGGGCCGCCAGGTCCATCACGCGCAGGCGCCGGGCGATCGCCTCGTCGAAGCTCAGCCGCGTGTAGCGGCGGGCGTTGGGATCCGCTTTCGGATCGGCGGCGTAGACCCCGTCGACCTGGGTGCCCTTGAGCAACACCTGCGCCCCGATCTCGATGGCCCGCAGGCTGGCGGCCGAGTCGGTCGTGAACAGGGGGTTGCCCGTGCCGCCGGCGAAGAGCATCACCCGCCCCCGATCGAGGTGGCGCAGGGCCCGGTCACGGTCGAACGGCTCGGCGAGCGTGCCCACCGGGAAGGCGGTCATCACGCGCGCCTCGCAGCCGAGGCGCCGCAACTGGTCCTGCATCGCGAGCGCATTCATGACGGTGGCCAGCATGCCCATCTGGTCGGCCTTGATCCGGTCCATGCCGGCCCGGGCCAGGGGGGCGCCGCGAAACAGGTTGCCGCCTCCGATCACGAGCCCGAAGCGGACCCCCGCAGCGGCGAGCTCGGCGATCTCGCGCGCGAAGCGTGCCAGCACCTGCGGGTCGATTCCGAAGCCTCCCTGCCCCTGCAGGGCCTCGCCGCTCAGCTTGAGCAAGACTCGATTATACATGAATTCCTTTTGTTTCATTGGATTGCCAGGCATATCTCGAGTCTACATAAACCTTTCCGTCCCTGCCGGGCCTGGCGGCGGAAACGGGGGCCGGCGGCGACATTCTGGAGGTTCCGGCACGGAAAAGCCAGACACGCGATGGGGCCGCCGAAGCGACCCCATCGACAGCCTTCGCACATGGGTTATTCGCCGCGTACCTGCGACATGACCTCCTCGGCGAAGTTTTCCTGTTTCTTCTCCACCCCCTCGCCGAGTTCCATGCGCTGGAAGGCCAGGACCTTCGCCCCCGCCTTCTCCAGCAGATTGCCCACGGGGACGTCGGGATCCTTGACGAACGGCTGGCCGACCAGCGTGATCTCGCGCAGGAATTTGTTGAGCCGGCCCTGGATCATCTTCTCCACGATCTCCGGCGGCTTGCCGCTCTCCTCGGCCTGGGCACGGATGATCTCACGTTCCTTCTCGAGCAGTTCCGCGGGCACGTCGTCCTCGGTGACGGCGACCGGGCGGCTGGCGGCGATGTGCATCGCGAGGTCCTTGGCCAGCACCTCGTCCCCGCCCTCGAGCTCCACCAGCACACCGATGCGGTTGCCGTGCAGGTACATGCCGAGGGTGCCGTTGGTCTCCACGATGTCGAAACGGCGCACCGTGATGTTCTCGCCGACCTTCGCCACCAGTTCCCGGCGCGCCTCCTCGATGGTCTTCCCGCTCTCCCCCTCGAGCGGCAGGGCGAGCAGGGATTCCATGCTGGCAGGGGATTTCTCCAGCACCCGCTGCGCCACCTTGCGGGCGAACTCCTGGAAGGCGGCCTCCTTGGCGACGAAATCGGTCTCGGAGTTGACCTCGACCATGGCCGCACGCTTGCCGTCCGGCGCCACCTCGATCACGATCAGGCCCTCGGCGGCCACGCGCCCGGCCTTCTTGTCCGCCTTGGCGAGCCCGGCCTTGCGCAGGATCTCGACCGCGGCCTCCATGTCGCCCCCGGCCTCCGTGAGCGCCTTTTTGCATTCCATCATGCCGGAGCCGGTGCGCTCGCGCAGTTCCTTGACCTGTGCTGCAGTGATTGCCATCACCTCATCTCCTGAATCGTGCTGACTGCACCGGCGGCCGTCGCAGCCGGGCCGCCGGTTCGACCGAAAGGATGAATTCGCCCGGGCCTCAGGCCTCTTCCTCGACGGCCACGAACTCGTCCTCGCTGGCCATGGCGGCGGCCACGGCGGACTTGCCCTCGAGGATGGCGTCCGCCATCAGGCGGCAGTAGAGCTGGACCGCCCGGATGGCGTCGTCGTTGCCCGGGATCACGTAGTCCACGCCCTCGAGCGCGTTGTTCGTGTCCACGATCCCGATGACCGGGACACCGAGCTTGTTGGCCTCGCGCACGGCGATCTTCTCGTGGCCGACGTCGATCACGAACAGCGCATCGGGAATCGTCTTCATGTCCTTGATGCCGCCGAGGCTGCGCTCGAGCTTGTCCATCTCGCGGCGCAGCATGAGGACTTCCTTCTTGCCCAGCCGGTCGAAGGTGCCGTCCTCGGCCATCTCCTCGAGCTCGCGCAGGCGGCGGATGGACTGCTTGACCGTCTTGAAGTTGGTCAGCATGCCGCCCAGCCAGCGATGGTTCACGTACGGCATGCCGCAGCGCCGGGCCTCCTGCTCGATGGCCTCGCGCGCGGCACGCTTGGTGCCGACGAACAGGATGACGCCTTCCTTGGCCGCCAGGCTGGACGCGTAATTCAGCGCCTCCCGCAGAAGCGGCAGGGTTTTTTCCAGGTTGATGATGTGTATCTTGGAACGCTCACCGAAGATGTAGGGCGCCATCTTCGGGTTCCAGAAGCGGGTCTGGTGTCCGAAATGGACGCCCGCTTCCAGCAGCTCACGCATCGTGATGTCGGGCATTGCGATCTCCTCGTCGGGTTGGGCCTCCATGCGCCCCATGCCGCGACCCCCTGGGGGCACCCGGCGGCATGTGCCGGCACATGTGCGAATTGAAAAACCCCGTCCGCGGCCGCACCTTGGACGGGGATACTGACAAGCCGCATCTTATACCATACACTGCCGTTTTTCTCAATTTGCGAGTACCCGATGTCCGTCACCATCAAGACCCCCGAAGAGATCGAAAAGATGCGCGTGGCCGGCCGCCTGGCCGCCGAGGTCCTGGAGATGATCCGGCCCTACGTGCGCCCGGGCGTGACCACCGAGGAGCTCGACCGCATCTGCCACGACTACATCGTCGACGTCCAGAAGGCGATCCCGGCCCCGCTCAACTACCGCGGCTATCCGAAGTCCATCTGCACCTCGGTCAACCACCAGATCTGCCACGGGATCCCGGGCCCGAGAAAGCTCAAGGACGGCGACATCCTCAACATCGACGTCACCGTCATCAAGGACGGGTTCCACGGCGACACCAGCCGCATGTTCTTCGTCGGTCGGCCGTCGATCCAGGCCAAGCGCCTGGTACGGGTGACCTACGAGGCCATGGTGCGCGGCATCCGCATGGTCCGCCCGGGGGTGCGCCTGGGCGACATCGGCCACGCCATCCAGAAATACGTCGAGGCCCACGACTACAGCGTGGTCCGCGAATACTGCGGCCACGGGATCGGGCGGGCCTTCCACGAGGAACCCCAGGTGCTGCACTACGGGCGCCCCGGGACCGGGATGGAGCTGGTACCGGGCATGACCTTCACCATCGAGCCGATGGTCAACGCCGGGCGCCGCCACAGCAAGGTACTGGCCGACGGCTGGACCGTGGTCACCAAGGACCGCTCCCTCTCGGCCCAGTGGGAACACACCGTGCTGGTCACCGAGGACGGTTTCGAGGTCCTGACCCTGGCCCCCGGCGAGACCCTGGACGAGATGCCCGTCTATCCCTGATGCCGCTCTCGGAACCCTTAAGCCTCCACCCGGAACCGCCCGCCCTCCCCGAGCTCCAGGCCTGCGTGCAGGCCTTCGAGGCGGCCCTGGCGACGCGCGCCGGCGACCTTTCGCTGTACCGGGAGACCCTGGCCTGTGTGGATCGCTGCCTCGAGGCGGCCTTCACCGCCCGCAAGCCCATGGCACAGATCGTCTACGCGCGCAGCTGGGCCATGGACCGCCTGCTGCGCGGTCTCTGGCGCCACCTGCTGGATGCGCCGGCCCGCCGCGACCTGGCCCTGGTGGCCGTGGGCGGCTATGGCCGTGCCGAACTCCTGCCCCGCTCGGACATCGACCTGCTCATCCTCGTCGACGCCTCCGCCGGCGACCGCCACGACGCGGCCCTGGGACGCTTCGTGACCGCCCTGTGGGACCTGGGCCTCGACCTCGGTCACAGCGTGCGCACCGTGGCCGAGTGCATCGTCCAGGCGCGCGAGGACATCACGGTCATGACCAACCTGATCGAATCACGCTGCATCGACGGCAGCGAGGCCCTCTACGCCGCCATGCTCGAGGGCACTGCCCCGGACCGCATGTGGGACGGACGCACCTTCTTCGAGGCCAAGCTCGAGGAACAGCACCGGCGCCACCGGCGCTTTCACGACACGGCCTACAACCTGGAACCCAATGTCAAGGAGAACCCGGGCGGGCTGCGCGACATCCAGATGGTCGGCTGGGTCGCCAAGCGCCACTTCGGGGCGCGCACCCTGCACGACCTCCAGGTCCTGGGGTTCCTCACCGAGGAGGAATACCGCACCCTGGTCGACGGCCAGGCCTTCCTGTGGCGCATTCGTTTCGCGCTCCACAGCCTCAACCGGCGCAAGGAAGACCGGCTGCTGTTCGATTACCAGCGGAACGTGGCCGAACGCCTCGGCCATGCCCGCCCCGGCGAGGACGCCAACCGCACGGTGGAACGGTTCATGAAGGACTACTACCGCACCGTGCTCGAGCTCAACCGTCTCAACGAGTTGCTGCTCCAGTTGTTCCGCGAACAGATCCTCCACGGGACGGAGGACAGCGCGCCCCAGCCCCTCAACCGCCGCTTCCAGGTCCGCCGCGGGTTTCTCGAGGTCGTCGACGAGCGGGTGTTCACGCGCTATCCCTTCGCCCTCCTCGAGCTGTTCCTGCTCATGGCCCAGCACCCGGAACTGGAAGGCGTACGCGCCACGACCATCCGGCTCGTGCGGCGCCACCGGCACCGCATCGACGCGCGTTTCCGGCACGACCTGCGTTGCCGCAGCCTGTTCATGGAACTCGTGCGCCAGCCGCGGGGCGTCACCCACGAGCTGCGCCGCATGAACCGTTACGGCGTCCTGGCCGCCTACATCCCGGCCTTCGGCCGCATCGTCGGCCAGATGCAGTTCGATCTCTTCCACGCCTACACGGTCGACGAGCACACCCTGTTCGTGGTGCGCAACATCCGGCGCATGAGCCTGCCCGAGTTCGCCCACGAACTTCCCCTGCCCAGCCAGGTCACCGCCGCGCTTCCCAAGCTGGAGCTGCTCATCCTCGCCGGCCTCTTCCACGACATCGCCAAGGGACGCGGTGGCGACCACTCGGAGCTGGGTGCCGAAGAGGCCCGTGCCTTCTGCCGGCTCCACGGCCTCGGTGACTACGACACGGAGCTGGTCGCCTGGCTGGTCCGTCACCACCTGCTCATGTCGACCACGGCCCAGCACCGCGACATCAGCGACCCCGAGGTCGTCCTGGAATTCGCCACCCGCGTCGGCACCCCGGAGCGGCTCAACTACCTCTACGCGCTCACCGTGGCCGACATCCGCGGCACCAACCCCGGCCTCTGGACCACCTGGAAGGACGCCCTGCTGCGCGAACTCTACCTGGCGGCCCGCACCCTGCTGCGCCAGGGCCTGGCACGCTCGCCGGACATCGACCAGATCCTGGCCCGTACCCGCAACGACGCCCGGGAGCGCCTGGTGGCCATGGGTTACCCGATCGAGGCGGTCGACGGCCTGTGGCTGCGCTTCGAGCCGGAATATTTCCTGCGCCATTCCGTGGAAGAGATCGTCTGGCACACGGACGTCATCCTGCGCCGGGAGCCGGACGAACCGGCCACCGTAGCGGTACGCGACCTGCCCGTCCGCGGCGGCACCGAGATCTTCGTCTACATGCCGACCCGCAAGGGGCTCTTCGAGCAGGTCACCGGACTCCTCGACCGGCTGGGCCTCAACACCATCGACGCCCGCATCCTGACCACGCACGACGGCTGGGTGCTCGATACCTACCTCGTCACCGACCAGAACGATCGACCGATCGCCGATCCCCACCGCCAGGAAGCGATCCGTGATCGGCTGGTCCGGTCGCTGGCCACCCCGGCCCCGCCCGGTGACATCCCCCGCCTCACCCTGCCACGGAAGTACCGTCACTTCCCGACCCAGACGCGCATCCACTTCGACCGCGATCCGCGGGGAAAGCGCACCATCATGGAACTCTTCACGACCGACCGCCCGGGGCTGCTCTCGCTGGTCGGCCACGCCATTACCCGCTGCGGCGCGGACCTCGAGAACGCCCGCATCGCCACCTTCGGGCACCGGGTGGAAGACGTCTTCTACCTGTCCGATACCACCGGCGGACCCATCACGGATCCCGAGCGCCTCGACTGTATCCGCCGGGTCATCCTGGCGGGGCTGGGCGAACGAGAGGAGCGGCCCGGACCACCCGAAGCCATTTCCTGATTCCTGCTTGAAGTAGCAGCCGCGTGGCCGCATAGTAAAACCGTAAGGCGGCTCGCAGCGAGGACAGGAGGAACGACGATG
>RFHK01000121.1 GCA_003695825.1 Gammaproteobacteria bacterium
CAGCTCGCCCCGGAGGAAGGCGACGTGTCCACCCTCGTACCGGCCGCGGAATTCAACCAGGTCCGCGGCACGGTGACCACCGAGGCGCTCGCGGAGATCGCCCGGGCCAAGGAGGCCCTGACCGCCTACCTGGAACAGCCCGCCGACCGCGCACCCCTGGAGGCGGTGCCGGAGGCACTCGCACGGGTCCGGGGCAGCCTGTTGCTGCTCGAGGAGGAGCGGGCGGCGCGCCTGCTGGAACGCCTCACCGACGCGGTCCGCGATTCCCTGGGTGGGGCACAGGAGGTGCCCGGCGACGAGGTCCTCGAACCCTTGGCCGAGGCCCTCTCCGCGATCGAGTACTACATCGAGAACCTGCGCGCGCCCAAGGTCTATGGCGCCGAGATCCTGGACGTGGCCGAGGCGGCGCTCGATCGGCTGGGCCTGTCGCCGGCATTGCAGGCGGTGGCCGCGCCGCGGGCACCGGAGGCTGTGGACACCTCCGCCCCCGAGGACGACGCGGGCGCAGCGGAGGCCGCCGCCGGGGCGGGCGAGGCGGAATCCCCGGCAGACCACGCACCGGCCGAGGCGGTTTCCGAGACGCACGTCCCGGGAGGGCCTGAAGCCGGGGTCGAGCCCGTGGAGGACCTCGGGGCGGTGCCCGCACCGGAACCTCCGGGGGATTCCCTGGAGATGGAGGTCGAGGAGATCGATCTCGGGGTGCCGGTCGCCGAGGTCGAAGAGGTCCTCGCCGAACCCGCCGAGGCGGCCGCGATGCCGGAAGGCGGTTCCGGGCCGGGCGTGCCGGCTGCGGCCCCGCCGCCCTTCGAAGCGCCCTGGCCGGTGCTCGAGGACGAGGGAGTGGACGAGGAGATCCTGGAGATCTTCCTCGAGGAGGCGGACGAGGAGATCGGCAACATCCGCACCCTGCTGCCCCGCTGGCTGGAGTCGCCGGAGGACGCGGAGGCACTCACCGAGATGCGGCGCTCCTGGCACACCCTCAAGGGCAGCGGACGCCTGGTCGGGGCGCAACTCATCGGCGAATTCGCCTGGGCCTTCGAGAACCTGCTCAACCGGGTGATCGACGGCACCGTCACGCGCAGCGCCGCCATGGAGACCCTGCTGGAGGCCGGTCTGCAGGCCTTGCCGCAGCTGGTGGCCCAGCTCCGCGGGGAAGGAGACCCGGAGCTCGACGTGGTGGCGATGATCGAGGACGCCGGGGTGCTCGCCCGCGGCGAGGCGATCGCGTCCCGCGACTACCGCCGGGCACCGGTCTCCCAGCCTCCCGCCCCGCCCCCCACCGAGGCCGGGGACGCGGGGGATGCTGCAGAAGGCGTCGAGGTGATCGCCTTGCCCGAGGTGGAAGCCGCGGTGGAGGAGCCCCTGCTCGAGGGTTCTTCTTCCGCCCCTGCGGAGGCGGATGAGACGGCGGCCACGCCGGTCGCATCGAAGGCCGAGTCGGCGATGGATCCGGAACTGTGCGCCATCTTCCAGCGCGAGGCCGAGGGGCATCTGGCGGTGCTCGAGGACCACGTCACCCGGGCCCGCGCGGAGGGGCAGGGCGTCGACGAGGCCCTGGTGCGCGCGCTCCATACCCTGCACGGGAGTGCCTGCATGGCCGGGGTCGATGCGGTGGCACGGATCGCCGGGGCCCTGGAGCAGCTGGTCAAGTCCCGGACTCCGGCGGGCAGCCGGCTGACGGACGAGGCGCTGGAGGTCATGGAAGCGGCGATTCGCGGCGTGCGCGAGGTGCTCGAGCGGCTCGCCGAGCCGGGTGCGGCGCAGCCGGACGTGGCGTCGCTGGTGGCCCGGATCGAGGCCTTGCCGGTGGTCTCCGTCGCAGGGGAGCCCGTCGGTGGCGAGGACGCGGCCGGCGAGGAAGAGGTCGTGCTCGAGGCGGTGGACGACGCCCCCGTGGCGGAGGAGGTCGTCGAGGTCCCGGACGTCACCGGGGAGCCCGCCATCGGCGAGGATGCCGCCGGGGAAGAAGAGATCGTGCTCGAGGCGGTGGACGATGCCTCCGTGGCGGAGGAGGTCGTCGAGGTCCCGGGCGCCGCCGGGGAGCCCGCCGTCGGCGAGGATGCCGCCGGGGAAGAAGAGATCGTGCTCGAGGCGGTGGACGACGCCCCCGTGGCGGAGGAGGTCGTCGAGGCCACGGAAGTCCGCGTCGAGGACCGCGAGGCACCCGGCGAGGGGACACCGGCGCAGGCCTCGGAATCCCCGGACGCACCCGAGGGGGCCGCCGCTGGTGCGCGCGAGGACGCCTCGCCCGCGGATCGGCCCGCGCAAACCGGGGAAGCCGTCGCCGAGGAGGTCGATCCCGAACTGGTGGAGATCTTCCTCGAGGAAGGGGAAGAGATCCTCGCGCGGATGGAAGAGGTGCTGGGGCGCTGGATGGCGGCTCCCGGGGACCGGGCGCTCATCCACGCCCTGCAGCGCGAATTGCACACCCTCAAGGGCGGTGCCCGCATGGCGGGCCTCACGGGGATCGCCGATCTCAGCCACCAGCTGGAATCTTTCCAGATCGCGGTCGAGGAGGGGCGCATCCCGGTCACGCCGCCGGTGTTCGAGCTCATGCAGCTGGCGCACGACCGCCTGGTGGGCATGCTCGAGGCGGCCGCCGCGGGCCGGGCCCCGGACGCACCGGCGGATCTGCTCGCCCACATCGAGGCGGTGCGCAAGGGAGAACCTGCGGCGGCGCCGGCGGCCCCCGTGCCCCGGGAGGAGACCCCTGCTTCTGCTGGCGGAACGGACGAGCAGGCCGCCGTGGCCGCCGCCCTGGCTGCCCGGGCCGATGCCGCCGCGCAGCCGGTGCCGTCTTCCGAAGCACCCAGGCAGGGCACAGGTGCGCAGCCCGAGAAGCAGGAGATGGTGCGTGTGCGCGCCGACCTGCTCGACGACATGGTCAACTATGCCGGCGAGATCAGCATCTACCGGGCGCGCCTGGAGCAGCAGGTGGGGGCCTACCGGTTCAACCTCAACGAGCTCACCCAGACCGTCATGCGCCTGCGCGAGCAGTTGCGCCAGATGGAGATCGAGACCGAGACGCAGATCGTCGCCCGCTACGAGCGCGAGACCGGCGATCTCGCCCACGAGGAGTTCGATCCCCTGGAGATGGACCAGTACTCCACCCTCCAGACGCTCTCCCGGGCGATGGGCGAGAGCATCAACGACCTGATCAGCCTGCACGACCAGCTCGATGCCATCACCAAGGAGGCCGAGACGCTGCTGGTGCAGCAGGCGCGGGTGAACACCGAGCTGCAGGAAGGTCTGATGCGCACGCGCATGGTGCCCTTCTCGGGACTCGCCCCGCGCATGCGGCGCATCGTGCGCCAGGCCTGCCGCGACCTGGGCAAGCGCGCGGAACTGGTCCTCGAGGGGGCCGAGGGCGAGATGGACCGCACCGTCATCGAGCGCATCGTTGCGCCCCTCGAGCACATGCTGCGCAACGCCGTCGCCCATGGCATCGAGCCGCCCGCGGTGCGGCGCGAGAAGGGCAAGCGCGAGACCGGTACCATTCGCGTCAGCCTGCACCGCGAGGGCTCGGAAGTAGTCATCCGCCTGAGCGACGACGGGGCCGGGATGGACGTGGAGGCCATCCGGGCCAAGGCCGTCGAGCGGGGGCTGATCAAGCCCGATGCCCGGCTCGGCGACCGGGAGATCATCCAGTTCGTGCTGGAGACGGGGTTCAGCACGGCCGGCGAGGTGAACCAGGTCGCCGGTCGGGGGGTAGGCCTGGACGTGGTGCACAACGAGGTGAAGCAGCTCGGCGGCACCCTGTCGATCGACAGCACGACGGGGGCCGGGACCACCTTCACCATTCGCCTGCCCTTCACGCTCGCCATCACCCAGGCGCTGCTGGTGCGGGTGGGCGAGGAACTCTTTGCCATCCCCCTCACCAGCATCGAGGGTGTGGTGCGCATGGCCCAGGAGGAACTCCGGGGGTACTACGCCGACCCCGAGCGGCGCTTCGAGTACGCGGGCTACCGGTACCAGGTGCAGCACCTGGGTCGGCTGCTCGGGCAGGAGTCGGCGCCGGTCTTCGGCAAGGGCACGCCCCGGCGCCTGCCGGTGTTGCTGGTACGCGTCGGGGACCAGTGCATGGCGCTGCAGGTGGACGCCCTGCTCGGCAGCCGCGAGGCCGTGGTCAAGTCGGTGGGGCCGCAGATCAGTACCGTGCGCGGGGTCTCGGGCGCCACCATTCTCGGCGATGGACGCGTGGTCCTCATCCTCGACATGGCCGGCCTGTTGCGCAGCCTCGAGGCCCGGTCGGCCCAGGAAGAGGCCTTCGCCGTGACGGCGGGCGTGGCGGAAGCGGACGCAACCAGGGTGCCGCTGGTCATGGTGGTGGACGATTCCATCACGGTGCGCAAGGTCACCCGGCGCCTGCTCGAGCGCAACGGCATGCAGGTCGTCACCGCCAAGGACGGTGTGGACGCGGTCGCCAAACTGCAGGATCATGTGCCGGACGCGATGCTGCTCGACATCGAGATGCCCCGCATGGACGGTTTCGAGCTGGCCACCCACATCCGCAACGAACCGCGGCTGCAGCACATCCCGATCGTGATGATCACCTCCCGCACCGGGGAAAAACATCGCCGCCGGGCCCTGGAGATCGGTGTCGACCGCTACCTCGGCAAGCCCTACCAGGAGGCCGAGCTGCTCGCGACCCTGCAGGAACTGATGGAGGCACGTGCCGCGCATGCCTGACCGGCTCCGGGTGGCCCTGATCACGACCGGCGAGAAGACGGGGGGGCGGCTGCGCACCTTGCTCGAGCAGGAGGGGGTGCAGGTTCCCTTCCAGGTACCGATCACGGAGCTGCGCTTCGAGGAACTCGACCGGTTGCCGGTGTGCGCCCTGCTCGTCAATCTCGACGAGACCAGCAGCCGCGAGATCGATAGCCTGGAACTGCTGGTGGAGCGTTCCGAGTTGCCCATCCTGTTCAACGAGGACGGCATCCATGCGGACCCGGCCTGGGTGCGTCGGCTCATCGCCAAGCTGGCCCTGCTGGTGGAAAACTGCGAGGGTGGGGTGCGCCCGGACCCGGTGCTGCTCCTCGCCTCCGGCCAGGCGGGTACCGGGACGGCGACTGCCCCGGTACCGCTCGGCCCGCAGCGGCACGTCCGCCCGGAGGCGGGGGTGCCGAGCCAGGTGTGGGTGCTGGGCGCCTCCCTGGGCGGGCCCCAGGCGGTCAAGCAGTTCCTCGCCGGGGTCCCGGCCGGGCACCCGGCAGCCTTCCTGCTCGCCCAGCACATCGGGGCAGCGTTCGTGCCGCTCCTGGCCGAACAGTTGCAGCGCAGCACGGCGCTCGTGGTGCGGGTGGCACGGGATGGGGATCGCCTGCAGCCGGGGCAGGTGCTGCTCGTGCCCGTGGACCGGCGCCTTCGCCTGGACGGCGAGGGACGGGTGCGGCTCACCGACGAACCCATCCCGGGCAGCTACCGTCCGAGCATCGACGACGTCCTGCGCGAGGCGGCCGAGGCCTTCCCGGGGCGGGCCCATGCCATCGTCTTCAGCGGCATGGGAGAGGACGGCGCCCTGGGCGTGCGCTATGTCCACGAGCATGGCGGTCGGGTCTTCGCGCAGAGTGCCGACACCTGCGTCATCCGCAGCATGCCGGACGCGGCACGGCGCAGCGGCGTGGTCCAGTTCAGCGGCAGCCCGGCGGCCCTGGCCGAGCGGTTGCTCGGCCTCGACGCGATCTGAGGAGGTGGAGACGATGCTGGCAGAGAGGTTGGAACGCTTGCGGGTGCTGCAGATCCCGCTGGAGGCGGGCACGCGGCTGCTGGTCCCGAACGTGGCCGTGGCCGAGGTGATCCCGTCGCAACCGGTCGAGGCCGTACCCGTCGGCCCCCTCTGGTTGGAAGGCATGATGGACTGGCGCGGGCACCGGGTCCCGCTGGTGTGCCTGGAGAAGCTGCTGGGGTTGCCGGCGGGTGAGACGGCCGGGGAGGGGCCGCGCATCGCGGTGTTCAACCGCTCCCGCAAGGAGGGCCGCCCGCCCTTCTATGCCGTGCGCCTGCAGGGCATCCCCCGCCTGGCCCGGGTGGCGGAATCGGACGTGCGGGATCTCCCCGGGGACGACGCCACCGGATTCATGCACGTGCACGTCGAGGTGGGGGGCGAGCGGTTCGTGATCCCCGACCTGGTGGTGATCGAGGCCACGATCGAGAACGGCATGAGACAGGCCGGGCTCTGCTAGCGTCCGGCTCTCCAGTCGCCCCAGAGCGCCTGAAAGGCCGCCAGGGCGGCCAGGGCCGCCGTCTCGGAGCGCAGGATGCGCGGGCCCAGCCGCAGGCCGCGGAATCCGGAGGCCCGCGCCTGCCGCCGCTCGCGTTCGCTGAATCCGCCCTCCGGGCCCGCGAGCAGGACGATCCGACCGTGCTCCGGCGGGGCCAGCCGGTCCGGCGTGGTCGCCTCCCCGGGATCCAGCAGCAGGGAGAGGGCTTCCCCCGCGCTGGAGAGCGCCGCTGCGAAGGGGCGTGCCTTCTCCAGCACGGGCAGGCGCGTGCGACCGGACTGTTCCGCGGCATGGACGACGACGCCCTGCCAGTGCGCCATGCGCCTGTCGAGGCGTTCCCCGGACAGTTTCACCTGCGTGCGTTCGCAGAAGACGGGAACGATCCGGTGCACGCCCAGCTCCGTGGCCTTCTGCAAGGTGAAATCCATGCGTTCCCCCCGCGAGATGCCCTGCAGCAGGGTGATCTGCAGGGGGGATTCGCGCTCCGCGTCGACGTATTCGAGAGGTTCGACCTCGCACCGGTCACGGTGGGAGACGCGCAGTCGCGCCCGCCATTCCCCGCCTTCGCCGTTGAACAGGATCAGCTCCTCGCCCGCGCGCAGGCGCAACACCTGCGCCACGTGCCTGCAGGCCCGTTCATCGAGCAGCAGTATGGAGCCTCTCTCGAGCGGTAAAGGTACATGGATGCGAACACGCCTCACGCCTCACGCCTTACTTCCAGACCCTCGAGCCCCAGGTTGCGCCAGAGGGTACGCGTGGGCTCGGTGCGGTTCATGGTGTAGAAGTGCAGGCCCGGTGCCCCCTCGGCGAGGAGGCGTTCGCACAGGGCGGTGACCACGTCCACTCCGAAGGCCCGCAGGGAGGCCTCGTCGTCACCGAAGGCCTCCAGGCGCTTGCGCAGCCAGCGGGGGATCTCGGCGCCGCAGGCCTCCGAGAAGCGGGCCAGCCGGTGATAGTTGGTGATCGGCATGATGCCCGGCACCACGGGGACGTCCAGGCCGAGCCCTTCGCAGGCCTCGATGAAGCGGACGTAGGCGTCGACGTTGTAGAAATACTGGGTGATGGCCCCGTTCGCCCCGGCGCGCACCTTGTTCATGAAGTGCCGGATGTCGGCGAGGGCGTCGGTCGCCTGGGGATGGAATTCCGGGTAGGCCGCCACCTCGATGTGGAAGTGGTCCCCGGTCTCCTCGCGAATGAAGGCCACCAGCTCGTTGGCGTGGCGGAACTCCCCGGGCTCGTGCATGCCGGAGGGCATGTCGCCGCGCAGGGCCACGATGCGCCGGATGCCGGACTCCCGGTAGCGGTGCAGGATGGCGCGCAGGCTCTCCCGGGTGGCACCGATGCAGGAGAGGTGCGGGGCGGCCTCGAAGCCGGCCTCGCGGATGGCGAGTACGGTCTCGAAGGTTCCTTCCCGGGTGCTGCCCCCCGCGCCGAAGGTCACCGAGAAATAGGCCGGCCGCAGGGCCCCCAGCTCCCCGAGCACGGTCGCCAGGCGCTCCCGGCCTTCCGGCGTGCGCGGCGGGAAGAACTCGCAGCTGAAGGTGGGGGAAAAGCGTTTCTGCGATTCCATGTCGTTCAAGTGAGGGGTGAGGCGTGAGGGGTGAGGGGTTCAGACGGCAGGTGCCTCACACCTCTCGCCTCACCCCTCACCCGCTCAATACCGATAGTGGTCGGGCTTGTAGGGGCCATCGACCGGCACGCCGATGTACTCGGCCTGCTCGGGCGTGAGCCTGGTGAGCTTCGCGCCGAGCTTCTCCAGGTGCAGCCGGGCCACTTCCTCGTCGAGCTTCTTGGGCAGCATGTAGACCTTCTTCTCGTAGCGGTCGGTGTGGTTGAAGAGCTCCATCTGCGCCAGCACCTGGTTGGTGAAGGAGTTGGACATCACGAAGCTGGGATGGCCGGTGGCGCAGCCCAGGTTCACCAGCCGGCCCTCGGCGAGCAGGATGATCTTCTTGCCGTCCGGGAAGATCACGTGGTCGACCTGGGGCTTGATGTTCTCCCAGGGGTACTGGCGCAGGCTGGCGACGTCGATCTCGTTGTCGAAGTGGCCGATGTTGCAGACGATGGCCTCGTTCTTCATGGCCCGCATGTGGTCGTGCGTGATCACGTGGTAGTTGCCGGTGGCGGTGACGAAGATGTCGGCGACGGGCGCGGCCTCTTCCATGGTCACCACGCGGTAACCCTCCATGGCGGCCTGCAGGGCGCAGATGGGATCGATCTCCGTGACCCATACGGTGGCGCCCATGCCGCGCAGCGCCTGGGCACAGCCCTTGCCGACCTCGCCGTAGCCGAGCACCACGCAGATCTTCCCGGCGATCATGACGTCGGTGGCGCGCTTGATGCCGTCGAGCAGGGACTCGCGGCAGCCGTAGAGGTTGTCGAACTTGGACTTGGTGACCGAGTCGTTGACGTTGATGGCCGGGAAGGCCAGTTCACCCCGTTCCTCCATCTGGTAGAGGCGGTGCACACCGGTGGTAGTCTCCTCGGTGACGCCCTTGATGTTGCCGATCAGCTGTGTGTACCAGCCGGGCTTCTCGCCCAGGCGCCGGCGGATGGAGGCGAAGAGCGCGGCCTCTTCCTCGTTGGAAGGATGCTCGAGGACCGTGGGATCCCGCTCGGCCTTGGCACCGAGGTGCACCAGCAGGGTGGCGTCCCCGCCGTCGTCGAGGATCATGTTGGGCGTGCCGCCGTCGGGCCATTCCATGATCCGGTTCGTGAATTCCCAGTACTCCTCCAGGCTCTCGCCCTTGTAGGCGAAGACCGGGATCCCTTCGGCGGCGATGGCCGCGGCGGCGTGATCCTGGGTGGAGAAGATGTTGCAGGAGGCCCAGCGCACCTCGGCACCGAGTGCCACCAGGGTCTCGATCAAGACCGCGGTCTGGATGGTCATGTGCAGGGAACCGGCGATGCGTGCGCCCGCGAGGGGCTTCTGGGCGGCGTACTTGCGGCGCAACGCCATCAGGCCGGGCATCTCGGTCTCGGCGATGGCGATCTCCTTGCGGCCCCAGTCGGCCAAGGCGGGATCGGCGATGCGGAAATCGGTGAAGTTCTCGGGAACGGCATTCATGGTTTCATCTCCTCGCCAAGATGAGCGCCGTTGTTGTCTGGAGCCCCTACCCTGAGCCTGACTCCACCTTCGACGATGGAGCTGCAGCGCTCCTCAGGGAAGAAGCGTTTCCGAATTATAGCCACGAAACCAGGGAAAGGCGGTCTCGTCGCCACGATGCTGTCACCCCGTCCCTCTCCCGCCAGGGGAGAGGGGACGCTTCGTTCCGCCTTCCAACTTCCGACTTCTGTCTTCTGACTTCTGTCTTCTGACTTCTGTCTTCTGACTTCTGTCTTCTGTCTTCTAGCTCCCAGCTCCCAGCTCCTAGCTCCCAGCTTCCAGCTCCCAACTCCCCCTACAATCCCGCGGCGTCGCGCAGTTCCTCGGCCTTGTCGGTCCGCTCCCAGGTGAACTCGGGTTCCTCGCGGCC
>RFHK01000122.1 GCA_003695825.1 Gammaproteobacteria bacterium
TCCGCTTGAAATTGTCCAGGTCCAGGAGCAGTACGCCCACCAGCCGCCCGGTGCGTCGCGCCCGTTGCAGGGAATGCATCAGGCGGTCGTTGGCCAGTGTCCGGTTGGGCAGGGTGGTGAGGCTGTCATGCTGGGCCTGGTAGCGAAGCTCCTCGATGTGTCGGTGGCGTTCCTCGTCCAGGCGCTGCTCGAAGGCGGTGGCCACGCGGTAGAGGCCGTACATCAGGAGCAGCATGACACCGAAGATGCCCGAAGGCACGGCCATCTCCCGCTGCCAGGCCTGGCGGGGAATGGCGGCGTCCAGGCGGGTGACGGCGGTGAGCCCGTAGCGGGGCAGGCGCCTGGCCGACAGCAGGGCGTCCGCGTAGCTGTAGGTGCGGTCCGGGTGGCGCGCCGCTTCCCGGACGCGTTCCAGTTCCGCGCGCGGCAGGGGGGAGGCATAGAGGCGGGCCATCTCCTGGTGGGCGACGGGATAGGCGAACTGAAGGTAGCCGTCGTCGCGCACGAGGAGGATGCGCATGCCGGTGCGTAAAGGCACGTGGCGCCAGCTGAACTCGGGATGCTCGATGGCCAGTCCCAGGGCCAGCACCAGCCTGGGGGCCTGCTGTGCATCGCGGATCGCCAGTCGCAGGGGGATGAGCCAGGCATCGAGCAACCCGAAGCGGTAGGTCCGTCCCGGCACCAGGTGCCGGTGCTCGAGCGCCAGGCGGAAGGTGGCGGCGCTCTGGGGCTGCTCGAGCAGGTTGGGCAGCGGCCTTCCCGGCGGGATGCCGGAGACGATCAGCAGCTGGCCGTCGGGACGGGCGACCCCGTAGCCGGCGATGACCGGGTGGAGCCGGGCGAGGTCATCGAGATCCTCGCGGGCCCGCTCCGGCTCCTTCTCCACGGCAAGGTCCAGCATGCGCCGCCCGAGTACGCGCAGCACGCTCTCGTGGAGGCGCAACTCGTCGCGCGTCACCTGGCTGAAGAGTTCCGTGATGTGCTGCATCTCGGCGCTCGCACGACCGCGGGTCGCGCGCCAGGCCTGGTAGGCATAGCCGGTGAACCCGGCCACCAGGAGGGTGGCGGTGGCGACGGCCAGGAGGTGCAGCGGTCGGGTGGAGAGGCGTGGCATTCCTCGGTGCGGGGTCTCCGTGCAAGGGAATACATTCCATCTAAGCACCCTGCGCATCCCGGGCGCAAATTCCTCTGGATATCCGTATTTCCAGAAGCGCTGATGCTCAGGCCAGGGGGATGGCCAGCACCAGCCCCGTGATGATTACGGGCAGGACCAGGTTGAGTAGCAGCCCCGTGCGGGCCATGCGTGCCGCCGGGATCCGGTGCGTGGCGAAGACGATGGCGTTGGGCGGCGTGGCCACCGGGAGCATGAAGGCGCACGAGGCCGCCAGGGTGGCGGCCAGCAGCAGGGGTGGTGCGGGCTGGCCGGTGGCACCCGCCAGGCCGCCCAGGAGCGGGAGCATGATCTGCGTGGTTGCAGTGTTGCTGCTGATCTCGGTGAGAAAGGTGATGGCGAAGGCCACGCCGAAGACCATCCACGGCAGGGGGACGCCGGACAGGAAGGCCAGTTGCTCGCCGAGCCAGGCCGAGAGCCCGGAGGCCTTCATGCCGTGGGCGAGCGCGAAGCCCCCGCCGAGCAGCAGCAGGATGTCCCAGGGCAGGCGCGGGATGGCCTCCGCCCCCAGCAAGGGGGTCCGGTCCTCTCGGGCGGGCAGCAAGAAGAGGAGCAAGGCGCCGGCGACGGCGACCGTGCCGTCGTCCACCCGGTGCCCGGGGGGCAGCAGGGCGGACCAGCCCGGCAGCGTGAGGCCCCCGCCGTGGATACCGGTACGGGTCATCCAGGCCAGGGCCGTGAGCGCCAGGACGAAGGCGGCCACGCGTTCCTCGCGCCGCAGGGGACCGAGGGCGCGCCATTCGGCATCCAGGCCCGTGCCCAACGCCGTACTCCAGCGCAGGCCGCGCAGGCCCGCGCCCAGGACCCCGACCAGCACGAGCAACCCCAGCAGGACCATGGGTACACCGATGCGCATCCAGTCCAGGAAGCCAGGTACCCGTTCCGGGGCGAAGGTGCGCAGGTTCTCGAGCAGCACGAGGTTGGGGATGGTGCCGACCGGTGTGCCCATACCCCCGATGTTGGCGGCGTAGGCGATCATCAGCAGCAGGGCCGGTGCCAGGCGGCGCAGGGTACCGGGATCCAGGGCGGCATCGAGCCGGTCGAGCACCGCCAGGCCGATGGTGACCATGAGCATGGTGGTGGCGGTGTTCGAGATCCACATCGAGAGGGCGGCGGCGGCCAGGCCGAAGGCCACCAGCAGCTGGAGGGGCGAGGCGTGCATGCGGTGCAGGATCCCGAGCGCGATGCGCCGGTGCAACCCGCTGGTCTCCAGTCCCTGGGCCAGCAGGAAGCCGCCGAGGAAGAGGAACTGGATGCTGCTCATGTAGCTCGCCGCGGTCTCGCGGGGCCCCGCGATGCCGGCGAGCGGGAAGGTCAAAACGGGCAGCAGAGCCGTCACGGCCAGGGGGACGGCCTCGGTCAGCCACCACAGCGCCATCCAGGCCGCCACGCCCAGCATGGGGCCGGCGGCGGGATGGTCGCCGAGGGTCACGAAGAGGCCTGCGAGCCCCAGGGCCGGCCCCAGCCAGCGTGCCAGGCGCCGCAGCCCCCGGGGCTGTCGGGTGGTTTGCCGGTTCACGCTCGTCTCCCGTCCCCTCGAGGTGTCCGCGAGGGGGCAAAGTGTGCTAACTTAGGCGGGACATAACAAGTACACACGGGAGACCTGCAGATGTATGACCGCTTCTACGGGCTGTCGCGCAAGCCGTTCCGCCTGAGTCCGGATCCTTCCTTCTTCTTCAAGGGGCACAGTCATGGCCGGGCCTACGCCTATCTACGCTACGGCCTGCACATGGGGGAAGGTTTCGTGGTCATCACCGGCCCCGTGGGCGCGGGGAAGACCACCATCGCGCGTGCCCTGCTCTCCAGCCTCAACCCGGAACGTACCCGGGCGGTGCAGATCGTCAGCACCTTCCTGGCGCCCGACGAGCTGCTGCGCATGATCGCCCAGGAATTCGGCATCGAGACCCGTGGGCTGGCCAAGGCCGAGCTCCTGCATGCCCTCGAGGACCATTTCCGGGCGGCCCAGCGCCAGGGTCGGCAGGTGCTGGTGATCATCGACGAGGCGCAGAACCTCTCGCCGGAGTCGCTCGAAGAGCTGCGCATGCTGGCCAACCTCCAGCACGAGGGCAGGGCGTTGCTGCAGGTCTTCCTGCTGGGCCAGGAGGAATTTCACGAGACCCTGCGCCTGCCGCACATGGAGCACCTGCGGCAGCGGATCATCGCCTCCTACCACCTGGTACCGCTCGACGAGGCGGAGACGCGCGCCTACATCGAGCATCGCCTGCGCCTGGCCGGTTGGGAGGACGACCCCCGCATCGACGATGCCGCCTATGCCCTGATCCATGCCTATACCGGCGGCATTCCTCGCAAGATCAACGTCTTCTGCGACCGCCTGTTCCTGCACGCCTGTCTCGAGGAGAAGCACGAGATCGACGAGGAGACGGTACAGACCATCATCCGCGAAAAAGACAGCGAGTTCGATTTCCGTCCCGTCGACGGCCCGGGTGCGCCCGACCGGAGCCCCGCCCCGGACAACCTGCACGCCCTGCAAGGCGGCGGCTCCCGCCTGGACGCACTCGAAGCGCGGCTGGATGCGCTCGAGGCGCGCCTGGAACGCGACCGCGAGCGCCTGCGGCTGGTGCTCGAACTCCTGGCGGCCGGGGAAGAGGCCGACCTGCGGGCCCTTCTCGACCAGGTGCGCTCCCGCAGCGCCTCCTGACCGCCAGCCGCCTCAGCCTGCGTCTCCCTCGGCGGGTGCCTCCTCCGCTTCCGGCTTCGGCTTGGGGGGATCCAGCCGGATGAGTCCCTCGGCGAGCAGGATCTTCACCTTCTCCTCGCCATTGACCCACTTGCGTTCGGCGTTCTTGACGGCCATCCGGCCGTTGCGTTTCTTGTAGATGGTGTACTCGGCGCTCTTCTTGACGATCTCCATGGTGGACTCCTGAATCGCTCGTGCCGGCGGCGAATTATCCCGCATAGTGCACCAAGGCGGAAGCGGGCAGGGTCATGGAGCCTTCATGTTACAGGGGTTTGAGGGGGCCGCGGTTTTTCCAGGCGTACGGTGGATACCGCCCGCTTCCTGCTCGGGCGCTCGCGGAGTTTCGCGCGGTCTCGCGGGCGCTGCGCTCGAGTCGTAGTCCCGGCTACGA
>RFHK01000123.1 GCA_003695825.1 Gammaproteobacteria bacterium
GAGTCCGAGCACGTCCTGCATGTCGTAGAGGCCGGGCTTGCGCCCCTCGAGCCAGGCCGCGGCACGCACGGCGCCGCGGGCGAAGGTCAGGCGGCTGGAGGCCTTGTGCGTGATCTCCACGCGTTCACCATCCGCGGCGAACATCACCGTGTGTTCGCCCACGATGTCGCCGGCCCGGATGGTCTCGAAGCCGATGGTCTTGCGGTCGCGCGGGCCGGTCCGACCTTGCCGGCCGTAGACCGCGCATTCCTCCAGGTTGCGTTCCAGGGTCTCGGCGACGATCTCGCCCATGCGCAGCGCGGTTCCGGAAGGTGCATCCACCTTGTGGCGGTGGTGGGCCTCGATGATCTCGATGTCGGCTTCCGCTCCCAGCACCCGCGCGGCGATCTCCAGCAGCCGGAAGCACAGGTTCACCCCCACGCTCATGTTGGGCGCGAAGACGATGGGAATCTCGCGCGCGGCCTCGGCGATGCGTTCCCGCCCGGATTCGTCGAAGCCGGTGGTGCCGAGGACGAGCCCCTTGCGTTCGAGGCGGCACAGCTCCAGGTGCTGCAGGCTGGCCTCGGGCGTACTGAAATCGATGAGCACGTCGAAGCGTGCACAGGCCTCGCCCGGGCGGGCCTCGACGGGTACGTGCAGGGGCGGGCGGCCCGCCAGGGTGCCGGCGTCGGTGCCCAGGGCCTCGTGGCCCGGCCGTTCGAAGGCGGCCGTGACTTCGGTCTCCGCGGCCTCGCAGGCGGCCTGGATCAGCGCCCGGCCCATCCGGCCCGCCGCCCCGACGATGGCTACGCGCGTCGTCATCCTCTCGCCTCCTCCACGTTCAGTCGCCCAGTTTCTCGAGCAGGGCCTCGAGGTCGCGGGCCAGGATGTCCCAGAGGCCCATCAGGCCGGCCTTCTCGATTTCCTCGTGCCAGTCGTCGGGATGTTGCATCCGGAGCTCGTCGATCTGCACCTGGAGCCGATCCCGGCGGGCGACGAGCTCGGCCAGCGCCGCTTCGTGCTCGGCCTGCCGGGGGTGGCCCTCGAGCCGGCTGCGGATCTTCTCGATGAGTGCGTCGAGGTGCTTGCGGCGCGCTTCGTGGAGTCGGATCTGCTGTTCGGCAAGGCGGTCGATGCTCATGGAATCCCCCGGGTCGAAATCCTGCGCATAGTGTGCCGCAATGTGGACGGTACTTGAAGCGGGGCAGGAGGCGGGGGTCGTCAGTCGAGCAGCGCCTGCCAGGCAGGATGCCGGGCGATGTGCGCAAGGGCCTGCTCGAGCAGCCGGCGGCCGGGGTCGGTGCGGTGCCAGGTGGAAGCCCCGGATGGGTGGGGCAGGGGGATGACCTCGGTCGCGCGGCCCTGCAGGTCCAGACGGAAGCGGCGTCCCACGACCTCGGTCAGTCGTCGGAATTGGAGAAAACGGGCGATGGCGAGCCGGCCTACCGGCAGCACGAGTTCCGGCGCGAGCAACTCGATCTCCCGCTCCAGCCAGGGAGCGCAGTGCGCGACCTCGTCCGGGGAGGGGACCCGGTCACCGCCTTTCGGGTTCTTGCCCGGGTAGCAGCGGCAGACCGCGGCCATGTAGACCCGTTGCCGGAACGCGTGTTCCTCGAGGCCGATGGAGGCGAACCACTTGAACAGCGTCTTGCCCGCGGTCCAGGCGAACGGCCGATGGACCTCGATCTCCTTGCGTCCCGGGGCCTGCCCGATCAGCAGCACGGGGGAAGGGACGGGTTCTCCGACCACCGGGGGGCCCTGCATCTCCGGGCAGCGGTGACAGCGGCGCAGGGCCGCCTGGTGGCGGCGCAGTGCGGTCAGCGAAGCCATGGCCTGCGGTCTCTCGTGCGACATCGGGCAGCGTATCATACGCCTTCTCGAACCGATCTGCCGGCGAGGAGGGGGTGTGGCATGGCGCTTCTCTGGTCCCTGACCCGCGACGGGGTGCACTACGAGGTCCGCGGCGCCGGGCGTACCCGGAGGCTGTACACCGACGGGGTCTTCCACAGCCAGTACCACCCGCAGCGCCCGGTCACCGGCGGGGTCTGGGACCTGCTGTTCCTGCCGGTATTTATGCTGCCGGACCCGCGACGGGCGCGGTGCCTGGTGCTGGGCGTGGGTGGCGGGGCCGTCCTGCGGCTGCTCGCCCGGCATGCCGGCACGCCGGCGCTGACGGGCGTGGAACTTGACCCCGTGCACCTGCAGGTCGCACGCCGCTTCTTCGGGGTCGAGGCGGCCCGGCTGGTGCGTGCCGACGCCCGGGACTACGTGCGGACAGCCCGCCCCGGCCGTTGGGACCTGGTGGTCGACGACCTGTTCGCGGGCCATGCGGGGGACCCGGTACGGTCCGTGCGGGCGGATGCCGGCTGGTGCCGGGCGTTGGCGCGGCTGTTGGGCCCGGAGGGCGTGTTGGTGATGAACTTCGGCAGCGAGGCCGAATTGCACGCCTGTGGCTGCATCCAGGCACCTGCGCTCCAGCGGCGTTTCCCGAGCGCTTTCCGGTTGACGTTGCCCGGCTACGAAAACGCCGTGGGCGTCTTCTGCCGCCGATCCCTGACCCCCCGTCGTCTCCGCGCCCGGCTGGCCGCCGTGCCGTCTCTCCGGCTCGGCCGGCGCGGCGGGCTGCATTACCGCATCCGCACACTGTGGCAGGCGCAGGTGTGACAGGCTGTTGCTAGGATCCGGCAGGCGGGCGTTGCAGGCGTTCCAGGGCATCCTCCGCGACCTCCCGCACGTCGGGATTGTCGTCCTGCAGCCGGGCCTCGATGGCCGGCCGGGCGCGGGCATCGTGCGTGAGTGCCAGGAACCAGGTGGCGTCGCCCCGGATGCGGGCGTCCGGGCTGTTCGACAAGGCGATCAAGCGGTCGAGCAGGGAGGCAAGCCGGGGTGAGCCCTCCAGCGCTTCCATCAGGGCGTTGACACCCAGCCGTTCGGGGAGTTCGGCCTCTTCCTTCTCGAGCAGGTCGAGCAGGGCGGGCATGGCCTCGGGGTGCCGGCGCAGGTAGGCTTCCGCCTTCGCGAGTTGCCCCTCGCGCAACCGTCGGGCCAGGTATTCGCTCACGGCGTCCGGGCGGTGCGCCAGTGCGACCCATTCCTTCAATTCGGCGGGCGAATGCAGGCCCTCGAGCTCGAACGGGCCGATGGTGAACCAGGGCACGCTGCGGATGCCGGCCTGTTGCGCCAGGTCCGGGCGGGCCTGGATGTTGACGACCTCGAGCGTGCCCAGCTTCCCCTGCTTGACGAGGTCGGAGAGTCCCTGCAGGACCACCGGGCAGTGCGGGCATCCGGTGGCGAGATACAGGATGGCGGAAGGCGGATGCTCAGGCATGGCGATCTCCGGCAGTGTCCGTGGGGAAATCATAGCCGACCGGCGCGCCCTCCGATATCCTGTGCCGCATGATTCCCTTCACGCGCAAGACGACGCTCCCGTCCCCGGACGAGGCCCTGCCCGGGCGGGACAGGCCCATGCCCGTGCCGGAGCGGCACTTCGTCAACGGCCACCCGATGCTGCCGCCCTGGCCCGAGGGCATGGAAGCGGTGCTCTTCGGCATGGGCTGTTTCTGGGGTGCCGAGCGCCGCTTCTGGGAGACGCCCGGGGTACATGTCACCATGGTCGGCTATGCCGGCGGCTACACGCCCAACCCGACCTACGAGGAGGTCTGCACCGGGCTGACCGGGCACTGCGAGGTGGTGCGGGTCGTCTTCGATCCGAAGGTCGTCTCATTCGAAGCCCTGCTGCGCCGCTTCTGGGAAGGACACGATCCCACGCAGGGCATGCGCCAGGGCAACGACGTGGGCACCCAGTACCGCTCCGCGATCTACTGGACCACGGCGGAACAGCGGGTACTGGCCGAGCGCAGCCGGGAGCGCTATGGCCAGGCACTCGCCGCGGCCGGGTACGGCCCCGTCACCACCGAGATCCGCGCTGCGCCGCCGTTCTACTACGCGGAGGCATATCACCAGCAGTATCTGGCGAAGAACCCGGGCGGTTACTGTGGGTTGGGTGGGACCGGCGTACCCTTTCCCCACGGAGAGGAGGCCTGATGCGCGAGCGGATCTGGACGGTCGGCCACAGCAACCGCAGCAGCGAGGCGCTGATCGAACTGTTGCGCGAACCGGATATCGAGCTGCTGGTGGATGTCCGGGCGCGGCCGCATTCCGCGCGGCATCCGCACTTCGACGAGGCCGTACTGCGCGAGACCCTCTCCGAGGCCGGCATCACCTACCACTGGGCCGGACGCCATCTCGGCGGGTTCCGCCAGGCCCGTCCCGATACGCCCCACGTGGCCCTGCCGGAAGGGTTCCGCGGCTACGCGGACCACATGGAAACCGAGGTCTTCCGGCGAGCCATCGCCCAGCTCCGCAACCTCGCCCGGCAGGGTCGCACGGTCCTGATGTGTGCCGAGCGCGAGCCCCTCGAGTGCCATCGCTCCCTGATCGCCGACTATCTGCTGCTCGAAGGCGTGGAAGTGCTCCACCTGATTGCTCCCGGCGAGGTTCGGGAACACCAGCTGCGCGTCGAGGCCCGGCGCGAGAGCGCCTCCCTGGTCTACGACCGGCACCTCCAGGGTGCACTGTTCTGAGCCGGTTCGATCAGAAATTTTTATCCATCCTCATAGACAGAATCGATTTCTAAATGGCAGAAAATGTCCTAAATTTTTCTTTTCCACGGACAGAACCATAACGTCTACCCTGGAGCGAGGATGGAGTCGATGAAACTACGAACGGCCCTCCTGGTGGAGGATTCCCCTTCGGCGCGCCGCGTCTTCCAGTCCCTGCTCGAGCAGTGCGGACTGGAGGTGGCCGTAGCCGGTTCCGGCGAGGAGGCACTGGGCTATCTGGAGGCCCTGCTGCCCGACATCGTCTTCCTGGACAACCTGATGCGCGGGATGAGCGGGTTGGAGACCGCCCGAGAGATCGCCGCGCGCCCGGCCTGTGCCGGCATCCCGGTGATCCTGCTGACCTCGGACCTGACGGCGGCATTCCTGGCCGAGGCGCGCCGCCACGGCGCCTACACGGCCCTGCCCAAGCGTGCGGACCTGGCCCTGTTCCAGGATCTGCTCACGGAACTGCGCACCCGGGGCCCTGAGGCGGTGCGCCTTTCCCCGGCACCGTTGGAGGACGTGGCACTGGTCCCGGGTGAAGCCGAGCGCCTGGCGCGCGATCTCGGCAACCTGCTCGGGCAGGCCTTCGCACCGGTGGCCGAGCTGGTGTTCGAACGGTTGCGTTCGGAGCTCCTCTTTCGCGGCCTGAATGCACTGGAGGCCGCACGGCCGCAGCTCACCGAGGCCGTGCGTGGCATGGTCGAGGAGATCGTTCGCGAGGCCCTGGCGGAACAGGCGGGTGCGCCCCCGGTACCGCGCCTGCACCGGGACGGGGAAGCGGTGCCGGGCCGGCAGGATACCGCGCCTGTGCCGCGGCCGGTCCTGGGGACGGGGTGACCGGCCTGGCAGCCTGCCGGACTTTGGGGACCGCGCTCCCGCCTGCGCAGTCGATCCGGCCAAAGCCCGACAGGCTGCTGGTGTGCTAGATTTTCACCGCGTCCAGGCTGACGACCGCCTCCTCCCCGAGCACGCGGGCGGAATGCACCGCGCCGGCGGGGACAGCGATCATGTCCCCGGCCTCCAGGACGTGGCGCACGCCGCCCATCTCGAGCTCGAAGCGCCCCGAGAGCACGCCGTCGATCTTGTCCACCGCGTGCGTGTGGGGAGGAAACCAGGTCCCGGGTGGATAGACGTAGCGGCTGACCCGGTAACCGCGGGATTCCAGCTTCCTGCGCATGGCGGCCTCGGTGAGTTCACCGTCACGCTCCCGGTCCCAGTGTTCGATCCCCATTTTCCTCACTCCATTCCGGTGCTACCTTGCCGATAAGGAAGCCGATAGCGTACCAGGACGGAAGCCAGTCCGCCCGCCCCCGCAACCCCGGCTGCACGGTTCGGGGCGTTACGGTTGGGGATCATCGGTCGGTGACTGCCGTGATGCATGCACGTGCCCTCTTGTTCGACATCGACGGGGTGCTCCACGTGGGCGAGACCCCCATCCCCGGTGCACGGGAGGTTCTCGACTGGTGCCGCGACGCGGGCATCCCGCACCTCTTTCTCACCAACACCACCTCCCGGCCCCGGGCGGCGATCGCGGCCCGGCTGGAGAACCTGGGGCTGCCGGTGCCGGAGTCGGCGATCCTCACGCCCGTGGAGGCGGCGCGCGACTGGTTGCGGGAGTCGGGTCGGCACCGGGTCGCGCTCTTCGTGCCGGAGGCCACGGCACGGGAGTTCGGGGAATTCGAGCGGGTCGAGGGCGAGAGCGGGGCCCAGGCCGTGGTCCTCGGCGATCTCGGCGAGGCGTGGGATTTCCATCGGCTCAACCGGGCGTTCCGCCTGCTGATGGCTGGGCCCGACGTCGCGCTGGTGGCGCTCGGCATGACCCGCTACTGGCGGGCGGCGGACGGGCTACGCCTGGACGTGGGGCCGTTCGTCGCGGCCCTCGCGTACGCCACCGACCGCACGCCGGTGGTCACCGGCAAGCCGGCGGCCCCCTTCTTCCACGCCGCGCTGGAGCGGCTGGGCACCGAGCCCGGCGAGACCGTGATGATCGGGGACGACATCCGGGGTGACATCGGCGGCGCCCGCGAGGCCGGGTTGCGCGCCCTGCTCGTGCAGACCGGCAAGTTTCGACCCCAGGACCTGGAAGGCGACCTCCGGCCCGACGGTGTGCTCGCCTCGGTGGCGGACCTGCCCCGCTGGTGGCGTGAACATGCGTAGCCCGCCCCCCGATCCGGCACTGGTCACCTACCTCGCCCCCCGCATCGGCGCGGACCGCCTGGCGGCCCGCCTGGCCCGGGAAGCGGAGTGGGAGCGGCGCGTGCTCGGTACGCCGCGCCGGCTGCTCTACGTCGAGCGCTGGTATTCCCTGCAGGGCTGGATGCGGGGGCTGTTGCGTCTGGCAGGGCTGCATGCCCGGGGGCGGCGCAATGCGCGGCGGATCGCCCTGCGCCATCACCGGGTGGCCCTGACCGGGTTGCCCGGGGTCTTCGCCGGTTACCGGATCCTGCACCTGAGCGACCTGCACCTCGACCTCGCACCCGACCTGCCCGCGGCCATCGCCCGGGCCGTGCGCGGCGTGGATTGCGACTGCTGCGTCCTCACCGGCGATTTCCGGGCGCTCACCTTCGGCCCCTGGCAGGCCAGTGTCGAGGGGCTGGCCCAGGTGCTCGAGGCGCTCGCGGCCCCGGTCTACGCGGTGCTCGGCAATCACGACAGCCTGTGCATGGTGCCTGCCATGGAGGCCATGGGGGTGCGGGTGCTGCTCAACGAGTCCACGTGCCTGGAGCGGGGGGGCGAGAAGCTGGTGCTCGCCGGGGTCGACGATCCGCATTTCCACCGGGCCCACGATATCGATACCGCCCTCCGCGAGGTCCCACCCGGGGCCGTGCGCATCCTGCTGGCCCATTCCCCGGAGTGCTGGCTGGAGGCGGCCCGCGCGGGGGTAGACCTGTACCTGTGCGGGCACACGCACGGGGGCCAGATCTGCCTGCCGGGGGGCATCCCCATTCTGCGCCAGGCGGCCTGTCCCCGGGCGCTGACCCGGGGGCCCTGGCGCTGGGGTCGCATGCAGGGCTACACCTCACCCGGCACCGGGTCCAGCGTGATCGACGTCCGGCTCAACTGCCCGCCGGAGGTCACCCTCCACGAGCTTCGTCCGGCGTAGGCGCCTGGCGGGCTTTCCCGCCCGTTTCCGCCCTGGTGCAGCTCAGGAGGGCCGTCGCCGGATCCCGGCCACGAACAGCAGGCGGGAGAGCAGGAGTTCCACGAGCACGAAGGCGGCCACCAGCGCCCAGACCTGGTCCGGCGCCAGGCCGGTGCGCGCACGGGTGAGCCACAGGGGCAGTGCGCATTCCGGGATCTGGTCCAGCCCGAGGACCTGGGTGCTGGGCGGCAGCCCCAGGCGGCGCTTGAGAAAACTCGAGGCCAGGTCTCCCAGCATCGCACCCAGGCCGAAGAGCACCCCGGTCGCCGGGTCGATGCCCAGCAGCGGAGCGGCACTCAGGCCGGCGAGGAGCGCGGCCAGCAGCCCCCGCCAGGTCTTGGAGTCGCCGAACAGCCGGTGCCCGTCGGGAAGGTGCAGGCCCAGGTCCAGCGGGCGGGCCAGCCGGCCGCCGCACAGCAACCGGGCCAGGACCGGGGCCCCGTTGACCACCACGGCGAGCAGGAGCAGGGTGGGGGCGGGCGGGGGATCGAACGGCATGGTGCACAGCCTGCCACCCTCCGGGCGGCTGTCAAGTTTCCTTCCATCCACGCCGATAAGGACCAGGAAGCGGCAGGAACGGCTGCCGGACTCACAGGGGTGGACAATGAGTGAAAGGGTGTATCGCATCATGCTGGGCCTGTGGCTGCTGACGGCCCTGGTTCTCGACGACCGCCGTCTGTACCTGGCCCTGGTCCTGTGGCTGCTGTTCGAAGGGGTGACCAACCTGCGTGTGCCCCGTCTGGTGCACTGGGCGCGGTACGGACGCTTCGCGGGGCCCTCCGCGCCGGACGGCAGCCACCGGATCGATTTCGAGGCCGAGCGGGCGCTGCGTTTCATCGTGGCGACCTTGATCGGACTGCCCCTGTGGCCGCCGGCCGCACCCCTGTGGTGGCTGCCCTGGTTCGTGGGGTTCGCGCTCGTGGGGGCCGGCCTGAGCGGTATCTGCCCCATGGTGCTCGCCCTGCGACGGCTCGGTTTCCGATGAGGCCGGGCGCACGGAAACCACGGGATGGCGGTGCATATGAGCCAGCGCGGGATCCGCAAACGGGATCGGATGACCCTCTCGAACAAGGTCACCGTCATCGTCTTCTGGGGGCTGATCGTCGTCGGCCTGCTCATCACCCTGTTCCTGGTCAACGAGCAGCAGCACGCGGGCCTGTTGGAACGCCAGCGGGAGGCCGACGCCCTGGCCTTCGAATGGCAACGCCTGGTACTGGCATACGACCCCGGTGAGGCCCTGGAACGCTTCCGCGAACGCCACCGCCGGGATGGCGGCGAGCGGATCCTGCACCTGTACCGCGACGGGCGGGAGCTGTTGCGCCTGCCGCCGCAGCGGGCCTCCCGGGCCTATCCCGAGCACCAGGTCCGGGTGATCCAGGTGCGGGAAACGGGCGGCAAGGGAACCTACCGGATGGTCGTCGACTACCCGGCGCTGGCGGAGACGGTGCATGACGAGCGGGTGCGCCTGCTGCTCTCGCTCGGTGCCCTGCTCCTCCTGATCGGATTGCTGCTGCGGTTCGTGCTCGATCGCGTGCTCACGCGTCCCATCCTGACCATGGTGGATACCGCCCGCCGGATTTCCGAGGGGGACTCCTGGCTGCGTTTCGACACGTCCCGGGACGACGAATTCGGTGAACTGGCGAGCTTCATGAACGAGGCCGTCTCCCGGCTCCGGAAGGCCCAGGAAGAGGCGCAGAACGCGCTCGAACTCGCCCAGGTCACCCTCCATTCCATCGCCGACGGCGTCATCACGACCGACGACCGGGGACGCATCCGGTTCGTCAACCCCGTGGCCGAGAACCTCCTCGGGCGTCCCGCCCGGGCGCTCCAGGGACTGTACCTGTGCGACGTCCTGCACCTGGTGAACGAGGACACCGGCGAACGCATCACCCCACCCGTGGAGGCCAGCCTGCGCGAAGGGCGCGTCTGCGAGGGAGAAACGCACTGCTCCCTGATCCCCGGGGACGGGCGCCGCATCTCGGTGGTCTATTCCATCGCGCCGATCCGCGTGCGCGGCAACCGGGTGCGGGGCGCGGTGATGGTCATGCACGACATCAGCGAGGCCCGTGCCTTGCAGGAGGAGCTCAGTTTCCAGGCCAGCCACGATCCCCTCACCGGCCTGTACAACCGCCGGGAGTTCGACCTCGAGCTGCAGCGCTGCCTGGACCGTGCCCGCCGCGACGGCCAGGTGCACACTCTGTGTTACATCGACCTCGACCAGTTCAAGGTGATCAACGACACCTGCGGCCATACCGCCGGCGACGAGTTCCTCCAGGGGCTCAGCGCGCAGCTGGTGCAGCACGTGCGCCGCTCCGATTTCCTGGCGCGCCTGGGCGGCGACGAGTTCGCGATCATCCTGCAGTTCTGTCCCATGGCCCAGGCGGAGAAGGTGGCCCAGGGGTTGCTGGCCGCCATCCAGGACTACCGCTTCCACTGGCAGGGCAAGGTCTTCCAGGCCAGCGCGAGCATCGGCCTCGCCCCGATCGAGGGCGTGGGCACGGCGCAGGAGGTGCTCGCGGCGGCGGACATGGCCTGCTATGCCGCCAAGGAGGCCGGTCGCAACCGCTACCACGTCTATCGCAGCAACGATGAACAGCTGCAGCGCCGGCGCAGCGAGATGGCCATGCTCTCGCGCATTCGCGACGCCCTCGAGCAGCGGCGCCTCGTACTCTTCTGCCAGCCGATCGTGCCGACGGAGTGCCCGGACCGGCACGACCGCTACGAGATCCTGGTGCGCATGCGGGACGAGGACGGCGAGCTGGTGCCCCCGGGGTGTTTCCTGCCGGCGGCGGAGCGCTACCAGATCATGCCCGAGATCGACCTCTGGGTGATGGAGGAGGCGATCCGCCGGTTGGCCGAGGTGCATCGCCGCGCCCCGGAAGTGGCCTTCTCCATCAACCTCTCCGGGCAGTCGCTCGATCTCGAGGGGCTGGCCGACCGGGTCCGCGCGTGCATCGAGCGCCACGGGGTGGCACCAGGCGCCATCACCTTCGAGATCACCGAGACGGCCGCCATCAACAACCTGGGCAAGGCCCGGCGTTTCATCACGGAGATCCGGGAGCTGGGTTGCCGCTTCGCCCTGGACGATTTCGGTACCGGTGTGAGTTCCTACGCGTACCTCAAAGGGCTCGAGGTGGACTACCTCAAGATCGACGGTTCCTTCGTGCGCCACATCGACCAGGATCCGGTCGACCAGGCCCTGGTGCGTTCGGTGAACGAGGTCGCCCACGTGCTCGGAATGCGCACGATCGCGGAATTCGTCGAGACCGAGGCGGCACGCATCGCCTTGCGCGCGCTGGGCGTGGATTACCTCCAGGGATATTACATCGGCCGTCCCCAGCCACTCGATGCGGTCTTCGCCACGGCCGATGGACCCATCCTCCGGCTCGTGGAAGGCGAGCGCTGAACCATGGCGCACCACGCTCTCGAGGCCACGCCGCGTCCCATCGACCTCCCCCATCCCCCCGGCGAGGCCTTCGCCGTGGTCCGCGCCTGTGCCGACAGCCGGATCACGGCACGCAAGCTGGCCGACATCATCCAGCACGATCCCGTGCTCAGCGCCGAGATGCTGCGCATCGTCAATTCGCCGTTCTTCGGTTTCGGCGGGCGCATCAAGTCGGTGCCCCATGCCGTGAGCCTGCTGGGACAGCGGTCGCTGCGCAACATCGCGCTCTGCGTGGCCCTGCGTGACATGGTCCGTCGCGACAGCCTGGGCGGTTTTCCGCTGGAGGCCTTCTGGCAGGCCTCCCTGTGGCGGGCCGTCTGTGCCCGGGTGCTCGCCGAGGAGACAGGCTTCCCCGAGGACGAGGCCTTCACCTTCGGCCTGCTCCAGGACTTCGGTTACCTCATGCTGTTCTGGCTGCACCGGGAGCGCATCCCGGACGCGGAAAGGCTCCGGGAGCTCGATCCCGCCCACCGCCTCGACGAGGAGCGGGTCCTCTTCGGCGAGACCCACGACCAACTGGCCCGTCGGCTGGTGGCGGCCTGGGGGCTGCCGGAGGAGCTGGCCCTGCCCATCGGGCATCACCATGCCCCCACCTTCGAGGGGCTGGAGGCACTGCAGGCGCAGGCCTGCCGCATCGCGCTGTGCGCGGACTGGATGGCCGCCGTCTTCACCACCGCCGAGCGACACGCGGCCCTGGCCCGGGCCCGGGCCGTGGTGGAAGAACACCTGGGCCTGACCCGGGAGGTCTTCGACCGGCGGATGGAGGCGGCCGTGGCGGGTTACCGCGAGGCGGGGCGGGCGATGTCGATCCCCACCGGCGCGGCCCGGGTGTCCTGGGACGAGGTCCTGCGCGAGGCGAACCTCCTGCTCGCGGAAGACAACCTGAGTTTCCAGGA
Organism: Gammaproteobacteria bacterium; assembly: GCA_003695825.1. Taxonomy (GTDB): domain Bacteria; phylum Pseudomonadota; class Gammaproteobacteria; order Thiohalobacterales; family Thiohalobacteraceae; genus J048. Next base: position 12,067 of record RFHK01000123.1, read on the forward strand.
ACAGACCTGGCGCCTGGAACAGGCGCTCTCGGAACGTGACCGCATGGCCGAGGAGTTGCACCGGGAACTGTCCCTGGCGCGGGAGGTGCAGTGCAGCCTGTTGCCCGAGCGGGACGATACGCTGGGCATGGTGGCCGGGTGCAACGTCTCGGCGCGTCAGGTCTCCGGCGACTTCTACGACTATTTCTTGACGCACGACGGCCAGATCCAGTTCGCCATCGCCGACGTCTCGGGCAAGGGCATGAACGCGGCCTTGCTGATGGCAAAGACCAGCAGCCTCTTCCATTGCCTGGGCAAGGCCATCACCAACCCGGCGCTGCTCGCCGGGATGCTCAACCGGGAACTGGTGGAGAAGAACATCGGGGCATGTTCGTGACCATGATCCTGGGTGTGCTGGAGCCGCGCAGCGGCACGGTGACTCTGGTCAACGCCGGTCATCTCCCCGCCGTGCAGTTGGCGCCCGGCGGGGCGGAACGGCGCTACGCGGCCCATGGTCCGCCGCTGGGCATCCTCCCGGGCGTGAAGTACACCGCGGAGACCTTCTCGCTGCGCGAGGGGGCCCTCTACCTGTTCACCGACGGGGTCACGGAAGCCGAGGTGCTGGGCCACGAGCTGGGGATCGATGGCCTGGTCCGGCTGCTGCGCCTGGTGCACGGCGACACGTTGGAACGACGCTTGCATGCCGTGCTCGAGCGGGTGCGTCCCAGGGAAGGGAGCCCGCGCGACGATTTGACCCTCATGGTGGTCGACTGGCATGCGGGAAGGGAGCGTGCAGGTGACGAGACTGCGGATGCGGGCCGAACCGGAGGCGCTCGGCGCCATGCGTGAGCGGGTGGCCCGGGTGCTGGAAGGGGCCGGGGCGACCGACGAGGAACGCGAGCGCCTGCTCCTCGCGCTCAACGAGGCCTGCGCCAACATCATCCGGCACGGGGGCATGCCCTCCGGGGAGATCGCCATCGAGATCCGCTGCAGCGACCGCCGCATCGAGGCCTGCCTGCGTGACCGGGGGCGCCCGATCACCGCGGAGACCCTGCGTCCACGCCCACCGGATCCCCGGCGCCCGGGCGGGTTGGGCAACCTGTTCATGCACGCGCTGATGGACGAAGTACAACTCGTCGATCCCGGCGCAGACTACGTCAACGGGCTGCGCCTGCGGCTCTATCGGGAAAGGGAGGGAGCATGAGTTTCGACATCGACATCC
>RFHK01000124.1 GCA_003695825.1 Gammaproteobacteria bacterium
ATTGGTGGAGGCGGCGGGAATCGAACCCGCGTCCGTGGATCCTCCGCCTGAGGATCTACATGCTTAGTCTGCCTATTGGTCTCGCTGCCCGCTGCCCGGCAGACGGGGAAGTCGGACAGCCAGTCCGGATCCGGGATCTGACACCTCGGCCCCGGACGTGCCTCGGTGCGAGCCTGTGATGGATGACCTCTGGAACCTGACCCGCACAGGCACGGAGTCAGTCAGAGGCTGGCTGGATCAGGCAGCCAGAGCGTAGTTGTCGTCGTTGGCAACTATTTCGCTTGCAGTGGTTTTACGAGGTACTGCACCTCGGCATGCACCTGCAGGTTTCGCGACCCACGTCGAAACCAGGTCGCCCCCTTCTTGCGAAGGAAGTGACCGCCATTCTATCAGGAAGTTCCCGTCTCGGGCCAGCAGCCTGACGGGCCCTGGCCCGGCCGCTTTCACGCGATGCCGCGCCCGCCCTTGAGGATCCGCTGCTTCTCGCGTTGCCAGTCGCGTTCCTTGATGGCGGCACGCTTGTCGTGCGCCTTCTTGCCCTTGGCCAGGCCGATGAGCAGCTTGGCCCGCCCGCGTTTCCAGTAGAGCTTCAGCGGCACCAGGGTGTAGCCCCGGCGCTCGACGGCGCCCACCAGGCGCGCGATCTCGTCCCGGTGCAGGAGCAGCTTGCGCGTGCGCGTGGGATCGGGCTGGATGTGGGTGGAGGCGGTGGGCAGGGGGGTGATATGGGCACCGAGCAGCCAGACCTCGCCGTTCTTGACGATCACGTAACTGTCGACCAGCTGGACCTTGCCCGCACGCAGGCTCTTGACTTCCCAGCCCTCCAGTACCAGGCCGGCCTCGTGGGTGTCCTCGATGGCGTACTCGAACCTCGCTCGCCGGTTCTCGGCGATGAGGCTCGGATCCTTGCCGGTCTTGCCTTTCTTCCTGCCCATGGGAGCGGATTATACGGGCTCGGGCACGCCGACCACCGCTTCCGTCGGGTGTAATCCGCGGACTCGGGCGCAACTGCTTGAGGATTCGCGGGATTTGATCGAAAATGCTGGGCCTGTGTCCATTCTTGGGGAGACCCGCATGCCGGCGCGTCGCACATCCATCCACGGGGAATGGTCCTCGAAGCTGGCCTTCATCCTCGCCGCGACGGGCTCCGCCGTGGGGCTGGGGAACATCTGGCGCTTCCCCTACGTGGCCGGCGAGAGCGGCGGCGGGGCCTTCGTGCTCGTCTACCTGGCCTGCGTGCTCACCATCGGGTTGCCGGTGATGATCGCCGAGATCCTGATCGGCCGGCGCGGCCGGCAGAGCCCGATCAACACCATGCGCACCCTGGCCGTCGAGGAGGGGCATTCACCCGCCTGGCAGCACGTGGGGCTGCTGGGCATGGCCGCCGGGTTCATCATCCTTTCCTTCTACAGCGTGATCGCCGGATGGACCCTGGCCTACATGGTGCGTACCGCGGCCGGGGTCTTACAGGGGGTGACCGCGGAAGGGGCCCGCAGCATCTTCGCCGACCTCGTCGGGGACCCGGAAAAGCTGCTGGCCTGGCACACGATCTTCATGGTCATGACCATCATCGTGGTCTCGCGCGGTGTCCAGAGCGGCCTGGAGCAGGCCACCAAGTTCTTGATGCCGGCCCTGTTCGTGCTGTTGGTGGCCATGGTGGGTTATGCCATGAACACCGGCCAGTTCCAGCATGCCCTGCGTTACCTGTTCATGCCGGATTTCGGCAAGATCACCACGGACGTGGTGCTCAACGCCATGGGTCAGGCCTTCTTCAGCCTCAGCCTGGGGATGGGGGCCATCATGATCTACGGTTCCTACCTCTCCCATAACGCCTCCATCGTGCGTACCGCCGTGGTGATCGTCTCGATGGACACCCTGGTGGCCCTGCTGGCCGGGCTCGCGATCTTCCCCCTGGTCTTCCAGTACCAGCTCGAGCCCACGGCCGGCGCCGGGCTGATCTTCCAGACCCTGCCGATCGCCTTCGGGCAGATGCCGGGGGGCATCTGGGTCGGCACCGCATTCTTCGTGCTCCTGCTGTTCGCTGCCTGGACCTCGGCCATCTCGCTGCTCGAGCCGGCGGTGACCTGGCTGGTGGAGAACCATGGCATGAACCGGGTCAAGGCCACGGCCTACACGGGAATCGCGGCCTGGGGGCTGGGGATTCTCTCGATCCTGTCGCTGAACGCCTGGTCCGACGTGAAGGTCTTCGGCAAGGGCTTCCTGGACCTGTTCGACTACCTCAGCTCCAACGTCATGCTGCCTATCGGCGGCTTCCTGATCTGCACCTTCGCCGCCTGGCTGATGTCGCGGGAGTCCACCCGCAGTGAGCTGGGTCTGCCCGACGGTTTCGGGTACCGGCTCTGGCGCTTTCTGGTACAGTTCGTCTCGCCGGTGGCCATCGTCCTGGTCTTCCTGAACAAGATTGGATTGTTCGGCGGGTCCTGAGCATGCGGGTGCACAAGTCCGCGATCGTGCCCTATACGCCGCGCGAGATGTATGACCTGGTCGACGACATCGAGTCCTACCCGCAGTTTCTGCCCTGGTGTGGCGGTGCGCGGGTGCTGGAGAGGACCCGGGACACGGTCCGGGCGAGCATCGAGATCGCCCGCGGCGCGGTGCACAAGACCTTCACCACGCTCAACCGGGTCCAGCCGGGCAAGATGATCGAGATGCGTCTGGTCGAGGGCCCGTTCCGGCGCCTTGAGGGATTCTGGCGCTTCGATCCCCTGGGAGATTCCGGTTGCAAGGTGCAACTCGACCTCGAGTTCGAGTTCGCCAGCCGGATGATGAGCATGGTCATCGGGCCGGTCTTCAACCAGATCGCCAACACCCTGGTCGATGCCTTCCACCAGCGTGCGGTAGAGGTCTATGGCAGACGCTAGCAAGATCCACGTGGAAGTGGCCTACGCGCGGCCCGAGCGGCAGGCGGTGCTCGAGCTCGAGGTCCCTGCCGGCACCACGGCCATCGAGGCGGTACGCCAGTCCGGCATCCTGTCGCTCTTTCCCGAGATCGACCTGGAAAAGCAGGACCTCGGCGTGTTCGGCAAGCTGGTGAAGAAGGACGCGGTGTTGCGGGACGGCGACCGGGTGGAGATCTACCGGCCGCTGATCGCCGATCCCAAGGAGGTGCGCCGGCGGCGGGCGGCCGAGGGCAAGCGCATGAAGCGCGGTGGCGGCGAGATGACCGAGGAAGAGAAGCGCCGGCTCGCCGCGCGCGCGAAGGAGAAGG
>RFHK01000125.1 GCA_003695825.1 Gammaproteobacteria bacterium
ATCACCAAGAACTCGATCTTCCCCACCATGGGGCGCGAGTTCCTGGAGCAGCCGACCATCACCAAGCTGGGCATCGTGGTGGTGGCCCTGGGCTTCCTGTACAACATCGGGATGACCATCCTGGGCGGTCGCAAGACGGTCATCAACCTGGTGATGCTGACCGGGCTGACCGGGCTGGCGGTGCTGTTCCTCTTCTCCTTCTACAACCCCGACAACCTGGTCAAGGACAAGTTCTACTGGTGGTGGGTGGTCCACCTGTGGGTGGAAGGCGTCTGGGAGCTCATCCTCGGCTCCATCCTGGCCTTCGTGCTCATCCGGCTGACCGGCGTGGACCGCGAGGTGATCGAGAAGTGGCTCTACATCATCATCGCCATGACCCTGATCACCGGCGTCGTGGGCACCGGGCATCACTACTACTGGATCGGCACGCCCAAGTACTGGCAGTGGTGGGGCTCGGTCTTCTCCGCCATGGAACCGATCCCGTTCTTCATGATGACCCTGTTCGCCTTCAACATGGTCAACCGGCGCCGGCGTGAGCATCCCAACCAGGCCGCCACCCTCTGGGCCCTGGGCACCTCCGTGATGGCCTTCCTGGGCGCAGGCGTCTGGGGCTTCCTGCACACGCTGGCCCCCGTCAACTACTACACGCACGGCACCCAGATCACGGCGGCACACGGGCACCTGGCCTTCTACGGGGCCTACGTGATGATCGTGCTGACGATGATCTCCTACGCGATGCCCAAGCTGCGTGGCCAGGAGGCCGCGGACCCGCGGGCGCAGGTGCTGGAGATGTGGAGCTTCTGGTTCATGACCGTCTCCATGGTCTTCATCACCCTGTTCCTGACCGGGGCCGGGATCCTGCAGGTCTGGCTGCAGCGCTACAGCGAGAACCCCCTGCCCTTCATGGTGGTGCAGGAGAAGATCTCGCTGTTCTACTGGCTGCGCGAGATTGCCGGCCTGGTGTTCCTCGCCGGGGTCGTGATGTACGTGCTGTCCTTCTTCGTCAAGGGCGGTGAGCGTGCCATGGCCACGGCCGCGGCCGAACCGGCCGGTTGATGCCACCGGCGGCCATGTCTTCCGGCACGGCCAAGGCGCAGGCGCGCACCCTGCCGGGAGACATGGCCATCTGGTTCTTCATCCTCGCCGAACTGCTGGTGTTCGGCGTCTTCTTTCTGGCCTATGCCTTCGCGCGCGCCCGGCACGTGGCGCTCTTCGACCACTACCAGCAGACCCTCGACCGCACCTCCGGTGCCATCAATACCCTGGTGCTGATCACCTCGAGCTGGTGCGTGGTCAACGCGGTCGCGGCCATCCGCCGTGACCGGGCTGACCTGTGCACGCGCTGGCTGCTGGCCGCCATCGGCGGGGGCGCGGTCTTCGTGGTCCTCAAGCTGCACGAGTTCGCGGAAAAAGCGGCGGCCGGCATCACGCTCTCCACCAACACCTTCTACATGTTCTATCTCTCGCTGACGTTCTTTCATTTCATGCACGTGCTGATGGGCATGGTGATCCTCGCCTTCGTGGCGGCCAAGGCCCGGCGCGGCGGCTACGACGCCGGGAACCACACCGGCGTGGAGACCGGCGCATCCTACTGGCACATGGTCGACCTCGTCTGGATCGTCCTCTTTCCGCTGGTCTACGTGATGCATTGAGCCATGTGCAGGGAAGACGCACTCGTGCGGATCGCGCGGATCGCCTGGGTGGTGCTGTGCCTCCTCACCCTGGCCACCTGGGCCGTCGGCCGGGCCGGCCTCTATGGACCGGCCATCGTGGCCCTGCTGCTGCTCTCGGTGCTCGTCAAGGGCCAGGTGGTGATCGACGTCTTCATGGGACTGCGGGGCGTGCGCGGCCCCTGGCGTTGGCTGGTCAGTGGCTGGCTGGTCACTGTGCTGGTCCTGATCGGCGTGGCATACTGGAGCGGGAGGGAGGCGTGAACATGGCGGAGGCCCGGGCCTTGGAGAAGGAAGCGCAGTCCTTGCCCTACTACCGCCCCGTGGGCAACGAGGTGGCGCTGTTCGAGTACGCCTGGCGCAACCGGTTGCCGGTGCTGCTCAAGGGGCCCACGGGGTGCGGCAAGACCCGTTTCGTCGAGCACATGGCCGCGCGCCTGGGGCGTCCCCTCTACACGGTGGCCTGCCACGACGACCTCACGGCCGCCGACCTCGTGGGTCGCCACCTCATCGGTGATGGAACCACCTACTGGCACGACGGGCCGCTGACCCGGGCCGTGCGGGAAGGGGCCATCTGCTACCTCGACGAAGTGGTCGAGGCGCGCAAGGACACCACGGTGGTGCTGCATCCGCTGGCCGACGACCGGCGCATCCTGCCCATCGAGCGCACCGGCGAGATCCTGGAGGCCCCGCCGGAGTTCATGCTGGTGGTGTCCTACAACCCAGGCTACCAGAACCTGCTCAAGGGCATGAAGCCCTCCACCCGCCAGCGCTTCGTGGCCCTGCGGTTCGACTTCCCGCCGCCCGAGGTGGAACGCGAGATCCTCGTCGCCGAGACCGGGATCGACGCGGAGCGGGCCGCCCGGCTCGTGGCGCTGGCGCAAGGGCTGCGCGCCCTCGAGGACCACGACCTCGAGGAATCGGCCTCCACCCGCCTGCTGGTCTATACCGCGCGCCTGCTGCGCGACGGCTTCGACGTGCTGGAGGCCTGCCGGGCCGGGCTGGTCGAGCCCCTCACCGATGACGCGCCCACCGCGGAGGCCCTCATGGAGGTGGTGCGCGCCCACTTCGGGGGGTGAGCATGACCGCCGGGGAGGCGCAGGCGGCCGATCGGCGGCTCGCGGTCTGGGCCGAGACGCTCTATCTCGTCAACCTCATGCTGGCGCCCGGCCTGGCCTTCCTCGTGCTGGCGGTGCTCTATTTCCGCGCACGCCGGGTCGGACCCCTGGCACGCAACCACCTCTCGCAGGCCTTCGGCGTCAGCCTGCTGGGCGGCGGCCTCCTGGTGGCGGTCGTGGCCCTGCTGGTCGCCTTCGGCGACCTCTCCTCCGGCACCCTGTGGATGTGGGTCGTGCTCTACTTCACCTTCATCCATTCCACCCTCATCCTCCTCGGGGTCCTGGGACTGGTGAAGGCCATGAACGGCGAGCACTTCGTCTACCCGTTGCTCGGCAGGCCGTTTGCCCCATGAACGCCCCCATGCGCCTCCGGTTCCTCGCGCGCGCGGCCTTCTTCGCCCTGTTCGTGCTCGCGCCGCCGCTGGACCTCTTCCGGCTGGACCTCACCCGGGGGCACTTCCTGCTCTTCGGCCTGGATTGGACGCTGGACCTGCGCGGGGTGGCGCCTGCCGAGGCCGCACTTCACCTCGTGGTGCGCGCCTTCCTGCCGATCGCGCTCGTGATCGGCACGGGGGTCTGGGTCGCCTGGCGCTACGGGCGCGTCTACTGCGGCTGGTTGTGCCCGCACTTCTCGGTGGTCGAGGTCATCAACGGGCTCATGCGCCGTGCCTCGGGTCGCGTCTCGCTCTGGCAACGGCAACCACCGCCCGAGGTGCAGGCCGACGGGACCCGCATCCATCCCCACCCGGTCTACTGGGGGGCGGTGGTACTGGCCGTGCTGGGCTTCGCGTTCCTCTGGGCCGTCACCCTGCTCAGCTACCTGCTGCCCCCGGCCGAGGTCTGGGGCAACCTGCTCGCGGGCAGGCCGACCCGCAACCAGGCGCTCTTCCTGGGCGTGGCCACGGGGCTGTTCGCGATCGAGTTCACCCTGGCGCGACACCTGTTCTGCCGCTACGGGTGCGCGGTGGGGCTCTTCCAGAGCCTGCTGTGGATGGCCAATCCCCGGGCACTGGTGGTGGGATTCGATCGCCGTCATGCCGAACCCTGCCTCCAGTGCGACCGCTCCTGCGAGCACGCCTGCCCCATGCTGCTGAAACCGCGGCGCATCAAGCGCCACCGGTTCACCTGCACCCAGTGCCAGCGCTGCGTGCAGGCCTGCCGGGACGTCAACCTGCCCCGTGGGCGCCACGTCCCCTTGCAAATGGTCTCCGGGGCCTGCGCGCTGGACGTCTCGGAGCGGGACTTCGGCCGTCGTCCCGAGGTGCCGGACGACTGCTACCGTCGCCCGCATGAGGGGCGCTCGCGGTCCGCCCGCGGGCGGTTGCTGGAGGTCGGCGAGGAGGGCTGAGGCGGTCATGGAGGAATGGGTCGGCCAGCTCTGGCACCGTTTCATCACCCGGCGTGCACGGCGCGAGCACCCCGAGGCGGCCGTGACCCTGGAGGCGGTGCGGCGCGAGGTGGCCGTGCTCTTCCGGGCCCTGGGCGGCGACCCGGGGTTGCGCGTGGAGGCCGCCAACGAGACGGCGTACGGCGCCCGGCGGCGCTGGCTGGAGCGCATCGCCGGCACCGGGACCCACGTGGAGCTCGCCTGGCGGGACGAGGAGACCCTGCGCCTGCCGCCGCGCATCGCCTGGTTCGAGAGCCCCGCGCTCAACCGGGACCTCTACCTGTGGCTGGCCGCGCTCGCGGCCGGCAGCGACCCCTGCGTCGGGGAGGCGGACTGGCTGCGCCGCAACGCCCGGGCCACGGCCGAGACGCTCGCGCGCTACCCGGGCCTGCGGCCCCGCTACGCGCGGCTGGTGGCGGCCCATCTCGCCCAGCGGCCGGACCCGGAGGGGCTGCCGGGCGCCGAGGCGGCCCAGGAGCGGGCCATACGCGCGGCCTTGCAGGAGCCCGTGGCGGCCGCCGCTCCCCTGCCGCCGGCCTCCCGCCCGCCCTGGCCGGTGCCCCTGTGGCTCCATCCCCATCCCCCGGGCATGTCCGAGGCCTCGGCCGCACCCGACGCGGCCGAGGACGGGGCCTCGGAGGAAGCGGACGCCGCCCGGTCCCTCGAGAGCGACAAGCGGCGGCGGGCCCGGCGTGTGGAGATGCCCGACGGGCGCGACGGCCTGCTGGCCTTCCGGCTCGAGAGCCTGTTTTCGCGTGCCGAGTACGTCCCGGTGGATCGCCCCACCGAGGAAGGGATGGACGCGGACGCGGCGCGCGCGCTCGAGGACCTCGAGACCCTGAGCCTGGCACGCGATACCTCGCGCACCGGTGCCCGCCTGCGCTTCGACCTCGACCTGCCGCCCGAGGCCCACGACGACCTGCGCCTGGGCGCGGGCATCCCGCTGCCGGAGTGGGACTGGAAACGGCAGCAACTGGTCCCGGATCGGTGCCGGTTGCAGCGCATGCTCGCGCGCGATGCCGAACCCACCGCCCTGCCGCCCCGCCTGCGTGCCCAGGCCCGCCGCGTCCGGGCCCTGTTCGAACTCTTCCGCCCGCGCCGCCTCTGGCACAACCGCCAGGCCGACGGGATCGAGCCGGATCTCGACGCCTACCTGCGGTTTCTCACCGACCGCCTGCGCGGCACGACGCCGACCGACGTCCCTCTCTACCGCGAGTTCCGCAACCTCGAGCGCGACCTCTCCTGCCTGCTCCTGGCCGACCTGTCCCTCTCCACCGACAGCTGGGTCAACAACGACCGGCGCGTGATCGACGTCATCCGCGACAGCCTGTTCCTGTTTTCCGAGGCGCTGGCCGCCACGGGCGATCGGTTCGCGCTCTACGGCTTCTCGTCGCGCCGCCGGGATCACGTGCGCTTTCACCACATCAAGGGATTCGACGAGCCCTGGGGCGACCGGGTGCGGGGGCGCATCCAGGCCATCCGGCCGGGCTACTACACGCGCATGGGAGCGGCCATCCGCTACGCCACCCGCCTGCTGGAGAAGGAATCCAGCAGCCAACGGCTGTTGCTGATCCTCACCGACGGCAAGCCCAACGACCTCGACCGCTACGAGGGGCGCTACGGCATCGAGGACACGCGCATGGCCGTGCGCGAGGCCGCCCAACAGGGCATCCAGCCCTTCTGCGTCACCATCGACGAGCAGGCGCGCGACTACCTGCCGTACCTCTTCGGCGCGGAGCGCTGGCTGCTGGTGCGCAACGCCGCCGAGTTGCCCCGCAAGCTGCCGCTCCTCTACGCCCGCCTGACGGCCTGAGGCTGTCGTTCGAACTCGAGCCGCAGGCACGCCAGGGCGCAATCGGATCATGCCCTGTGAGCTATCGACCTGTACTTGCTGGCGCCCAGCTCCCAGCCCCCAGCTCCCAGCTTCCAGCTCCCAGCCCCCAGCTCCTAGCTCCTTTCTCACGCCCCCTCGCGGATGAAGCGGCGCAGGCGCTCGACGTCGTGCAGGACGATGAGGTTGTCCTGGATGCTGAGGCGCCCCTCCTTCTGCAGCCGCGAGAAGGTGCGCGAGAGGGTCTCGGGGGTGATGGAGACGCGCGCGGCGATGACGTGCTTGGGGATGTCGAGGCGGATCTCGGTGTCGGGCCCTTTCTGCTCCTCGGGGATCTGGTCGAGCAGGTAGGCGATCACCCGGAAGGTGGCGTTGTGCAGGGTCAGGCGGTCGATCTCGGCGACGTGTTCGTGCAGCTTGCGGCTCATGCGCGCCATCACGGCGAAGCAGGCGTCGACCGACTCGCGCAGGATGTCGGCGTAGGTCTGCACGTCGATGCAGTAGACGCGGCAGGCGTTGAGTGCGGTGGCCGTCACCGGGTAACGGGCCATGCCGGAGAAGAGCACGGCCTCGGCGAAGGTGTTGCCCGGCGCGACCAGGTGGATGACCTTCTCCTGCCCTTCCGGCGAGATGCGCGAGAGCTTGATGCGCCCGGACTCGAGCAGGTAGATGTCGGTGGCCGACTGGTCCTGCTCGAAGAGGATGGCGTCCGGCTCCAGCCGGGCCAGCCGCGTGCGGTCGAGCACCCGCTCGAGCTGAAGGTCATCGAGCTCGGCGAAGAGCGGATTGTGGCGGAAGGTCCTGCGGGCCCGCTCACGGTCCTCGGCGTGCAATGGGATTCGCGTCATCGTCCGGCCTCTCGTGCGACGGGGCGTGGGCAATTATAGCGAAGTGGGCAGCGCAGGGACCCGGGCCTACTGCTGGAGGGGCAGGACGTTGTCCGGCAGCCGGGTGGCGTAGAGGCGTTCCAGGTCGAGCGGCTCGCCGACGTGGTTGCCCTGGGCGTAGTCGACGCCGTAGCTGCGCAGCAGCCGCAGGGTGGCCTCGTCCTCCACGTACTCGGCGATGGTGACCTTGCCCAGCGCGTGGGCCACCTGGTTCACCGACTGGACCATCGCCTGGTCGACCCGCTCGTGCACCATGCCCTGGACGAAGGAACCGTCGATCTTGAGCTTGTCCACCGGCAGGTGCTTGAGATAGGTGAAGGAACTGAACCCCGAGCCGAAGTCGTCGAGGGCGAACAGGCAGCCGATGCGCTTGAGCTCGGCGAGGAAGCGCTCGGCCGCCACCAGGTTGGCGATGGCGGCCGTCTCGGTGATCTCGAAGGTGAGCGCTGCCGGGTCCAGGCCGGACGCCTCCAGCCTGATGCGGATCAGGGGCAGGAGCTGCTCGTCCTCGAAGGCCTTGCCCGAGAGGTTGATCGAGAAGCGCACGCGACGGCCCTCGGCGTGCAGGCGCGCGAGGGTGTCGATGGCGTGCGCGACGATCCAGCGGTCCACCGCGTGGATGAGCCCGAAACGCTCGGCCGCCGGCATGAAACCGCCGGGCAGGATCACGCTGCCGTCGTCGCACACCATGCGCACGAGCACCTCGTAGTCCTCCACCGCCCCGTCCGCGATGCGCGCGATGGGCTGGAAGACCAGCTGGAAGCGGTCGTGCTCGAGCATCTCGCGCACGCGCGCCGCCCACCCCATGTCTTCGGCCATGCCGGCCTTGTCCTTGTCCTCGGGCACGTAGAGGTGTACCCGGTTGCGGCCCTCGGTCTTGGCCATGTTGCAGGCGAGGTCCGCGTGCGCGAGCGCCTCGTCGGCGGAGCGGATGCTGCGGTCGATCAGCGCGCCGCCCAGGCTGCAAGTGACGTTGAACCCCTTGCCGTCGTAGTAGAAGGTGTAGTCGTCGAACAGGGCGCGGAAGTTCTCGCCCACGCGCGCGAGCTGCGCCATGCCCACGTTGTAGACCAGCAGGGTGAACTCGTCGCCGCCGAAGCGTGCGAGCAGGTCACCCTCGCGCACGTGGGCCTCCAGCAGCCGGCTGATCTCGATGAGCAGCCGGTCCCCGGCGGCGTGCCCGAGGGTGTCGTTGATGTACTTGAACTGGTCGAGGTCGATGTAGAACAGGCCGCAGGGAGCGCCGTTGCGGGCCACGCGCGCCACGGTGCGTTCCAGCTCCTCCTGGAAGTAGTGGCGGTTGAACAGGCCGGTGAGCGAGTCGTGCTCGGCCTGGTAGGCCAGCTGTTCCTGGAACGCCTTCTGCTCGGTGATGTCGCGCGCCGTGCCGCTGATGCGCACCACCCGGCCCGTGGCGTCCAGGTGGGGACGGGCATTGAAGCTCAGGTGGTGCCGGTTTCCGTGCCGGTCGAGGTGGACGGTCTCGTACTGCACCAGCTCGTGGCCGGCGAGGACTTCCGCGAACGCCTGCTGGTCCCGCTCGCGGGTGTCCGGGCTCTGGAACTCCGCCAGGGGCCGCCCCACCATCTCCTGCGGCGTGTAGCCGTAGATCGCCAGGCAGGCCCCGTTGACGTAGCGCCAGTGCCCGTCGGGGTCCATGCTCCAGACCAGGTCGTGCGCCGTCTCGACCAGGTCCCGGTAGCGCGCCTCGGCCTGCCGCAGGTTCTCCTCCGCCTCCTTGCGCTGGGTGATGTCGGCCACCAGGCAGGTATAGAGGGTGCGCCCCTCCGCCTGCATCTCGCTGACCCGGATGGAGACCGGGATGGGCCTGCCGTTGCGGTGCAGGCCGCGCGTCTCGCACTCGCTCAGCGTGATCGGCGGGGGCTCGCCCTCCGCCACGATGTCGGGCAGCAGCCAGGCCAGCGGCTTGCCGCGGATCTCGGCGGAGAGGTAGCCGAAGAGGTGCTCGGCCGCCGGGTTGAAGGTATCGATGCGGCCCCGGTCGTCGACCACGATGATGCCTTCGGCGGCCGTGTCCACGATCGCGTGCATGTACGACTCCTGGTCTCCCAGTCGCCGGAAGAGCTTGCCGAGGGTCTGGGTGAGGTAGCCGATCTCGTCGGTGGACCTGGGGCGCAGGTCTGCCAGCTCGCCGTGCGAGGAGGCCCCGCTGCGTCCCAGGACTTCCTGCACCGGCTGCAGGGCCTGGCGCATGCCGCGGATGGCGAGCACCGTGGCGGCGAGCAGGGTGCCGGCGACCAGGGCGAAGAGCGCCCACAGCGGCCCCTCCACGCGGCCCTGGTGCAGCCCGTGGTACTGCAGCAGCAGCGCGAGGGCGAGCAGGGGGGCGAGGCCGGCGAGCAGGGCGATGCGGTTGTGCAGGTGGCCGTGCACCGCGCGCAGCCCCAGCCAGGGAACCAGGCGGCCGAGCAGGTCGAGCCCGTGCAGGTAGCCTGGCAGGCCGAACAGGTAGGCCAGCGCGCCCTCGAGCAGCCACAGGTGCAGCAGCCGCCGGGGCGCGACCTCCGGCCAGGTCAGCAGCAGCGGCAGCACCAGTCCCAGCAGCAGGAAGGGCAGCCACCAGCGGCGACCGAAAGCGCGCAGGCGGTCCGAGAGGGCCGACGGCGGCCGCTCCCCGCCGTCGCCCGCCACCTGTCGGTGGATCCCCTCGAGCAGGGGGGCGAGGAAGCGCTGGTGTTCCCAGAGTCCCAGGGCCCACACCAGCACCACGCCCGCGAGCAGGCGGGCATCGAGCAGGCGTGCCGGCGGCGCGAGCCCGAGCAGCCCGGCCGCCGCGATGCCGACGGCCGGCATGAGCAGCAGGCTGGCGCCCGCCCAGGCGAGATAGCTGCGATGGATGTGCGCGGTCTCGGCGGCGGTCACTTGGCAGGCATCTCCGCGTGGCGGGAGGGGACGGCAAGGAAGCGGGTCCGCCGCGCGTACGCTCGCATTCCCATGGGACCGGATCGGTGGACGTTCACTGCCCTCGCCGGAGGCTTTGCGAATATAATCACGTTTCTTCCGCGGGGTGCAAGGGCATTGCGCCGCGGGTCGAACCACGAGGAGCAAGGCAGATGAAACGGAGAACCTTCCTGCGCACCGCCGGCGCCGGGGCGATCGCCGCCGGCGGCGTGCTCGGGGCCGCGCCGGCCATCGCCCGCCGGCGGCACATCCGCTGGAAGATGGTCACCACCTGGCCGAAGAACTTCCCCGGCCTGGGCACCGGGGCCAACCGGCTGGCGAAGCGCATCGAGGAGATGAGCGGCGGGCGCATCCGGGTGCGCGTCTACGGGGCCAAGGAGCTGGTGCCGGCCTTCGAGGTCTTCGACGCCGTCGCGCGCGGCACGGCGCAGATGGGGCACGGCGCCGCCTACTACTGGAAGGGCAAGTCGGAGACGGCACAGTTCTTCTCCACCGTGCCCTTCGGCATGACGGCGCGGGAGATGAACGGCTGGCTGTTCCACGGCGGCGGCATGGAACTCTGGCGCGAACTCTACGAACCCTTCGGGCTGATCCCCGCGGCGGCCGGCAACACCGGGGTGCAGATGGCCGGCTGGTTCAACAAGGAGATCCGCTCGGTCGAGGACCTCAAGGGCCTCAAGATGCGCATTCCCGGGCTGGGCGGCGAGGTGTTGCGGCGGGCCGGCGGCACCCCGGTCAGCCTACCCGGCGGAGAGCTCTTCACCTCCCTGCAGTCGGGCGCCATCGACGCCACCGAGTGGGTGAATCCCTACAACGACCTCGCCTTCGGCCTCTACAAGGCGGCCAAGTACTACTACTACCCGGGCTGGCACGAGCCCGGCACCACGCTCGAGTGCCTGATCAACAAGCAGGCCTTCGAGGCCCTGCCCAAGGACCTGCAGGCCATCGTGCTCGCCGCCTGCCGGGTGGCGAACGAGGAGATCCTCGACGAGTACACCGCGCAGAACAACGCCGCCCTGCGCACCCTGGTCGAGAAGCACAAGGTCGACGTCCGTCCCTTGCCGCAGGACGTGCTGGCCAAGCTCAAGGCGCTCTCGGAAGAGGTGGTCGCCGAGATCGCCGAGAAGGACCCCTTCGCGCGCAAGGTCTACACCTCCTACAAGCGGTTCTACGACGAGACCCGCGCCTGGACGGAGATCTCCGAGAAGGCCTACCTGGTCGCCCGCGGCTGAGGCCCCGGCTCGGCGGCGGGCGGGGCCGCGCCGGCGTAGGCCTGTTGCCGCCAGGCCTCGTAGACGGCCACGGCCACGCTGTTGGAGAGGTTGAGGCTGCGGCTGCCGGGGCGCATGGGGATGCGCAGCCGTTGCCCGGGCGGGACCTCGGCCAGTACCTCGGGCGGCAGGCCGCGGGTCTCGGGGCCGAAGAGCAGGATGTCGCCGGCCCGGAACCGCGCCTCGGCGAAGCTTCTCCGCGCCCCGGTGGTGAAGGCATACAGGGTGCCGCCTGCCAGTTGCGCGAGGCAGTGCGCCAGGTCCGGGTGCTCGGCCACCTCCGCCCACTCCCGGTAGTCCAGCCCCGCCCGGCGCAGGCGACCGTCCTCCAGCGTGAAGCCCAGCGGGTGGACGAGGTGCAGGCGGCTGCCGGTGTTGGCGCACAGGCGTATGATATTGCCCGTGTTGGGCGGAATCTCGGGCTGGTAGAGGACGACATGGAACATCCCGACATTGTACCCTGCGCACCGCCGGGAGGGGGGCGGTGAGCCGGGATCCCGAGCAGGCCGAGCGCCTGCGGGTGGACTTCTGCGGCCTGGATTTCCAGACCCCGATCGTGCTGCTCTCCGGGTGCGTGGGCTTCGGGGACGAGTACACGCGGGTCGTCGGTTTCTCGCACGCCGAGGTCGGGGCCGTGTGCCTGAAGGGCACCACGGCGCAGCCCCGCCTGGGCAACCCGCCGCACCGGGTCTACGAGACCCCCGCCGGCATGCTCAATGCCATCGGCCTGCAGAACCCGGGCGTGGACCACGTGGTGGAAGAGATCCTGCCCACGCTGGACTTCACCGAGACGCGTTTCATCGCCAATGTCTCGGGCTCCACCATCGAGGAGTACGTGCGCGTCACCGAGCGCTTCGACGACTCGCCCATTGATGCCATCGAGATCAACATCTCCTGTCCCAACGTGAAGGCGGGCGGGGTGGCCTTCGGCAACGACCCGGACATGTCGGCACGCGTGGTCGAGGCCTGCCGCAAGGTCACCCGCAAGCCGCTCATCACCAAGCTCTCCCCCAACCAGACCGACATCGCCGAGAACGCGCGCCGCTGCATCGAGGCCGGGACCGATGCCTTCGCCGCCATCAACACGCTCATGGGCATGGCCATCGACATCGAATCGCGCACGCCGGTGCTGGGCAACGACCAGGGCGGGCTCTCCGGGCCGGCCATCAAGCCCGTGGCCCTGCTCAAGGTGCACCAGGTCTACCAGGTGGCCCGCCCGCACGGCATTCCCATCATCGGCCAGGGCGGGGTCACCACCCCCGAGGACGCCATCGAGTTCCTCATCGCCGGGGCCACCGCCGTGGGCGTGGGCACCGCGCTCTTCTACGATCCGCTCGTCTGCCGCACCATCAACGACGGCATCCTCGACTACCTCGACCGCCACGGGCTCGCCACCGTCGGGCAGCTCACGGGGACTCTGGTGCGCAACGACGAAGGCACCTGCTGCGCTTGAAGCATGGTCTCCCGCCGCGCCGCCCTCGCCTGGGCCCTCTACGACTGGGGCAACTCGGCCTTCGCCACCGTCGTCATGGCCGGTTTCTTCCCCCTCTTCCTGCGCGACTTCTGGTCGGCCGGGGAGGCCTCGGGCACGGTCACCTTCCGGCTGGGCCTGGTCAACGCCGCCGCCAGCCTGCTGATCCTGGCCACCGCCCCCCTGCTCGGGGCCGTGGCCGACCGCGCCGGCGCCCGCAAGCGCTTCCTGGCCGGGCTCGCCCTGCTCGGTGTCGCGGCCACCGCCGCCCTGGCCTGGATCCCGGCCGGTGGCTGGCCCCTGGCCCTGGGCGCCTACCTGCTGGCCACCCTGGGCTTCATGGGCGCCAACGTCTTCTACGACGCCCTGCTCCAGGCCGTCTGCGCCCCGCGCGAGTACGACCGGGTCTCGTCCCTGGGCTTCGCCCTGGGCTACCTGGGCGGAGGCTTGCTGTTCGCCGGCTGCGCGTACCTCGCCCTGCACCCGCAGCGGCTGGGGCTGCCGGACCGCGCGGCGGCGGTGCGCCTGGCCTTCACGCTCACCGCCGCCTGGTGGCTGGTCTTCACCCTGCCCCTGCTGGGCTTCGTCCCGGAGGCCCGTGGACCGCGTGGTGCCCTGCACGCCTGGCGCGCGGGCTGGCGGCAGCTCGCCGACACCTTCGCCCACCTGCGTCGCTACCGCCCGCTGCTCCAGTTCCTGCTCGCCTACTGGCTCTACATCGACGGCGTGGACACCATCGTGCGCATGGCGGTGGACTTCGGCCGCGCCATCGGGCTGGAGCCCGGCGACCTGATGCGTGCCCTGCTGGTCACCCAGTTCGTGGGCTTTCCGGCGGCGCTCGCCTACGGCCGGCTGGGCGAGCGCTGGGGAACACGCCCGGCCCTGCTCGCCGGCATCGCGGCCTACGGCGGCATCACCCTCTGGGCCATGCAGGTCCGCCAGGCCGGCGACTTCCTGGTGCTGGCGGTCCTGGTGGGCCTGGTGCAGGGCGGGGTGCAGGCGCTCAGCCGCTCGCTCTATGCCCGGCTGGTGCCGCCCGAGCGGGCGGCGGAGTTCTTCGGCTTCTACAACATGCTGGGCAAGTTCGCCGCCCTGCTGGGCCCGCTGCTGGTGGGGCTGACGGCCTATGCCACCGGGGATCCGCGGCGGTCGCTGGTGAGCCTGCTGGTGCTGTTCGCAACGGGCGGCGGGCTGCTGGCGCGGCTGAAGTTGCCTCCCGCGGGCCGGGGCGGCGGCGCCGTCGAATAATCCCCCGCGTGCAGCTATAATGCCCGGTTCCTGAAGGCGGCACGCGGACGGGAGCCCCCATGGCCAGACGCAGCGAGATCCGGCGCGACACCCTGGAGACCCGCATCCGGGTGGCGCTCGACCTGGACGGCACCGGGCGCGCGCGTCTCGCCACCGGCGTGCCCTTCCTCGACCACATGCTCGAGCAGGTCGCCCGCCACGGGCTCATCGATCTCGACATCGAGGCCGAGGGCGACCTGCACATCGATGCCCACCACACGGTGGAGGACATCGGCATCACGCTCGGCCAGGCGCTGGCGGCCGCCGTCGGCGACAAGCGCGGCATCCGCCGCTACGGCCACGCCTACGTGCCGCTCGACGAGGCCCTCTCGCGGGTGGTGGTGGACTTCTCCGGCCGTCCCGGCCTGGTGCACGCGGTCGACTACCGGCGCGCGCGCGTCGGCGAGTTCGACACCGACCTCTTCCACGAATTCTTCCAGGGGCTGGTCAACCACGCCCGCATCACCCTGCACATCGACGGCCTGCGCGGGCGCAACGCGCACCACATCGCCGAGACCGTGTTCAAGGCCCTGGGCCGGGCACTGCGCATGGCGCTGGAGCCCGACCCGCGCCTGCAGGATGCCGTGCCCTCGACCAAGGGCACCCTGGAGGGCTGAGGTGGCCGGGCTCGCCATCGTCGACTACGGCATGGGCAACCTGCATTCCATCGCCAAGGCCTGCGAACGGGCCGGTCCCGGCGTGCGCGTCACCGTCACCCGCGAGGCGGCCGTGCTGGCGCGTGCCGACCGCGTGGTCTTCCCCGGCGTGGGTGCCATCCGCCACTGCATGGCGGAGCTCGAACGTCTGGAACTGGTCGAGCCCCTGCGCCGCGCTGCGGCCGAGAAGCCCTTTCTCGGCATCTGCCTGGGCATGCAGGCCCTGCTGGAGCATTCCGAGGAGAACGAGGGCGTCGACACCCTGGGGTTCTTCCCGGGGCGGGTGCGGCGCTTTCCCGCCGGGCTGGCGGAGGCCGGGCGGCCGCTCAAGATCCCGCACATGGGCTGGAACCGGGTGCACCAGGTGCCCCACCCCCTGTGGGACGGCATCGCGCAGGACAGCTGGTTCTACTTCGTGCACAGCTACTACGCCGATCCCGCCGATCCCGCGCACGTCACCGGGCGCACGGAGTACGGCATCGAGTTCGCCTCCGCCATCGGACGTGATAACCTGTTCGCCGTGCAGTTCCACCCCGAGAAGAGCCAGCAGGCCGGCCTGCGGCTGCTGGCCAACTTCATGGCCTGGAATCCCTGAGATGCTGCTCATCCCCGCCATCGATCTGAAGGACGGCCGCTGCGTGCGGCTGCGCCAGGGGCGCATGGAGGAGGCGACCGTCTTCTCCGACGACCCGGTGGCCATGGCCCGCCGCTGGGTGGAGGCGGGCGGCCGCCGCCTGCACCTGGTCGACCTCGACGGCGCCTTCGCGGGCCGGCCCGTCAACGAGGCCGTCATCCGCGACATCGTCGCCGCCTGCCCCGAGATCCCGGTGCAGATCGGCGGCGGCATCCGCACCGAGGAGACGGCCGAGGCCTACCTGGACACCGGCGTGCGCTACGTCATCGTCGGCACCAAGGCCGTGCAGGAGCCGGAATTCGTCGAGCGGCTGTGCCGGCGCTTTCCGGGCCACGTCATCGTCGGGCTGGACGCGAAGGACGGCCGGGTGGCGGTCGACGGCTGGGCCGAGGTATCCGACGTCTCCGCCATTGAGCTGGCCCGGCGCTTCGAGGACGCTGGCGTCTCTGCCATCGTCTACACCGACATCGCGCGCGACGGCATGATGCAGGGCGTCAACGCCGAGGCCACGGCGGAGCTGGCGCGCAGCATCTCCATCCCCGTCATCGCCTCGGGGGGCGTGCGTTCGATCGCCGACATCCAGCGCCTGTGCGCCGTGCGCGAGGCCGGCATCGAGGGCGTCATCATCGGCCGCGCCCTCTACGAAGGGGCCATCGACCTCGCCGAGGCCCAGCGCCGCGCCGACGCACACTGCCCGGACCGCCCATGAGCCTGGCCAAGCGCATCATCCCCTGCCTCGACGTCGATGCCGGCCGCGTGGTCAAGGGCGTGCGGTTCGTCGACATCCGCGATGCCGGCGACCCGGTCGAGATCGCGCGCCGCTACGACGCCGAGGGGGCCGACGAGCTCACCTTCCTCGACATCACCGCCAGCGCCGAGGAACGCGAGACCCTGGTGCACGTGGTCGAGGCCGTCGCCGGCCAGGTCTTCATCCCGCTCACCGTCGGCGGCGGCATCCGCGAGCTTTCCGACATCCGGCGCATGCTCAACGCCGGCGCCGACAAGGTGGCCATCAACACTGCCGCCGTGCACCGGCCCGAGTTCGTCGGCGAGGCCGCCGAACGCTTCGGCTCCCAGTGCATCGTCGTCGCCATCGATGCCAAGCAGGTGCAATCCGGCGATTCCCCGCGCTGGGAGATCTTCACCCACGGCGGGCGCAAGCCCACCGGCATCGACGCCGTCGACTGGGCCCGGCGCATGGTGGAGCTGGGTGCCGGCGAGATCCTGCTCACCAGCATGGACCGCGACGGCACCAGGGAGGGCTTCGACCTCGCGCTCACGCGCGCCGTCGCCGACGCCGTCGAGGTGCCCGTCATCGCCTCCGGCGGCGTGGGCAACCTCCAGCACCTGGTCGAGGGCATCCGCGAGGGCCGCGCCGAGGCCGTGCTCGCCGCCAGCATCTTCCACTTCGGCGAGTACAGTATCCGCGAGGCCAAGGAATACCTGGCCGCGCACGGCATCGAAGTGCGGTTGTGAAGGGAAGATCATGCGTGCACAGGGTTGCAGGGAGGATCTCGCGTCGCGGTTGCGGCCCGTGTTCGAACGCCATCCCGAGATCGAGGCCGTGTGGCTGTTCGGTTCGCAGGCCGAGGGGCGGTCCCGTCCCGACAGCGATCTGGACGTGGCCGTGGCCGCCGATGCGCCCTTGGATACGGCACAGAAACGCGCCCTGATCGAGCAACTGGCCGAGGCCACGGGCCGGCCCGTGGACCTCGTCGATCTGCACACGGCGGGCGAACCGCTGTTGGGCCGGTTGCTCCAGGGTAAGCCGCTGCTGGTGCGCGACCGCAAGCTGTTCGTGGAACTCGTCAAGCGCCACCTGATCGACGTCGAGGATTTCCTGCCCCTGCAGCGACGCCTGCTG
>RFHK01000126.1 GCA_003695825.1 Gammaproteobacteria bacterium
GGAGCTGGGAGCTGGGAGCTGGGAGGCTTCCCGAAATCGAAAAAAGGCCCCGCGGGAGAGGCTCCCGCGGGGCCTTCGTCTGCGGCGAGCGCCAGAGCCTTACATCATGTCCATGCCGCCCATGCCGGCGCCTGCGCCCTCGGAGGCATTCTCCTCCTTCGGCAGCTCGGCGATCATCGCCTCGGTGGTGATCATCAGCCCGGCCACGGAGGCGGCGTTCTGCAGCGCGGTACGGGTGACCTTGGTGGGATCGAGGATACCCATCTCCACCATGTCGCCGTACTCGCCGGTCGCGGCGTTGTAGCCGAAGTTGCCGGAACCCTCCTCGACCTTGGCCAGGATCACCGAGGCCTCTTCACCGGCATTGGAGACGATCTGGCGCAGCGGCTCTTCCATGGCGCGCTTGGCGATGTTGATACCCACGTCCTGGTCGTGGTTGGCGCCCTTGAGGCCCTCGAGCGCGGCACGAGCACGGAGCAGGGCCACACCGCCGCCGGGCACGATACCCTCCTCGACCGCGGCCCGGGTGGCGTGCAGGGCGTCCTCGACGCGGGCCTTCTTCTCCTTCATCTCGACCTCGGTGGCTGCACCCACCTTGATCACGGCCACGCCACCGGCCAGCTTGGCCACGCGCTCCTGCAGCTTCTCGCGGTCGTAGTCGGAGGTGGCCTCCTCGATCTGGGCACGGATCTGCTTGACGCGTGCCTCGATGTCCTCCTTCTTGCCGGCGCCGTCGATGATGGTGGTGTTCTCCTTCGAGATCTGGACCTTCTTGGCCTGGCCGAGGTCGGTGAGCTGGGCCTTCTCCAGGCTCATGCCGGTCTCCTCGGAGATCACCACGCCGCCGGTGAGGATGGCGATGTCCTGCAGCATGGCCTTGCGGCGGTCGCCGAAGCCGGGGGCCTTGACGGCGCAGACCTTGACGATACCGCGGATGCTGTTGACCACCAGGGTCGCCAGGGCCTCGCCCTCGACGTCCTCGGCGATGATCAGCAGCGGCTTGCCGGCCTTGGCCACGGCCTCGAGCACCGGCAGCAGGTCGCGGATGTTGGAGATCTTCTTGTCATGGATGAGGATGTAGGGATTCTCCAGCTCCGCGGTCATGTTCTGCTGGTTGGTGACGAAATAGGGCGAGAGGTAGCCGCGGTCGAACTGCATGCCCTCCACGACTTCCAGCTCGTTCTCGAGCGAGGTGCCCTCCTCGACCGTGATCACGCCTTCCTTGCCGACCTTCTCCATGGCCTCGGCGATGATGTTGCCGATGGACTCGTCGGCGTTGGCCGAGATGGTGCCCACCTGCGCGATGGCCTTGGTGTCGTTGCAGGGCTTGGACATCTTGCGCAGTTCCTCGACGGCGGCGTGCACCGCCTTGTCGATGCCCCGCTTGAGGTCCATGGGGTTCATGCCCGCGGCCACGGACTTCAGGCCTTCCTTGAAGATGGCCTGGGCCAGCACGGTGGCGGTGGTGGTGCCGTCACCGGCCACGTCGGAGGTCTGCGAGGCGACCTCCTTGACCATCTGGGCGCCCATGTTCTCGAACTTGTCGGACAGTTCCACCTCCTTGGCCACGGACACACCGTCCTTGGTCACGGTGGGGGCGCCGAAGGCCTTCTCGAGCACCACGTTGCGGCCCTTGGGGCCCAGGGTGACCTTCACCGCGTTGGCCAGGATGTTCACGCCCGTCAACATGCGGTGGCGCGCTTCGTCACTGAACTTGACTTCCTTTGCCGTCATGATCGTACCTCTCGATACTGTTCCCGATCTCTAGCCTGTTCTCGCGGGCGATCACTCGATGACCGCCATGATGTCCTCTTCGCGCATGACGAGGAGTTCCTCGCCGTCGACCTTGACCTCGGTGCCGGCATACTTGCCGTAGAGCACCTTGTCGCCGACCTTCACGTCGAGCGGACGCACCTCGCCGTTCTCGAGGATCTTGCCGTTGCCGACGGCGATGACCTCGCCCCGGATCGGCTTCTCGGCGGCGGTGTCGGGGATGACGATGCCGCCCGGCGTGGTGTGCTCCTCTTCCATGCGCTTGATGATCACACGATCATGCAACGGACGAAGTTTCATGCTTTTCCTCTCCTTTGCTTGCCGATTCCCTCGTCAGGTTGGCTCTCGAGCAGATCCGCGAGTTCAGCAGCCTGTCGGACCCTGGGGATCCATGGCTGCTAGCACTCGGCTTCGTTGAGTGCTAATAATAGCGACGACGCGACGGGAATCAAGTGGGGCGAAACCCATTTATTTTTTATCCATATATAAATTTCAATTATCATCCAGGCGTCGGTACTCGCCCTCCAGGGTGACCGGCCCGCGCGGCCCCGCCCCCGGACCGCCGGGGGGCAGGAAGCGGGAGAGAAAGAAACGCACCAGGGCCCGGCGCACCCCTGGCACCAGCCCCAGGAACCCGAGGGTGTCGGTGAGAAAGCCGGGCGTGAGCAGCAGGGCGCCGGAGACGGCCAGCACCACGCCCTCGAGCAGCTCTGCCGCCGGGATCCGGCCCTGGGCGAGGGTGGCCTGGAAGCGCTGGAGCGTCTCCAGCCCCTGGATGCGCAACAGGGCGGCACCGAGCACGGCCGTGAACACCACCAGGCCGATGGTGGGCAAGGCCCCGATCCACTGGCCCACCCGGATGAGCAGGTAGACCTCGACCAGGGGCACCAGCAGGAACAGGACCAGGAGCAGGGCGAAGGCGTTCATGGGAGCGCAGGGTAGCCGCCGGGCCGCGCCGGGTCAAAACGCCCATCCCGCCGGGGACGGGTTTACCGGCCCCGGGTGCATCGGGTACCTTGCCCGCATGCCCGAGACCCCTGCCCCGCATCGCCTGGTGTTCTGCACCGTGCCGGACCGGGCCACGGCCGAGCGCCTGGCCCGCCTGCTGGTGGAAGAATCCCTCGCCGCCTGCGTCAATATCGTCGACGGGCTGACCTCCGTCTACCGCTGGAGAGGGCGCATCGAGACGGACCGCGAGCTCCTGCTGCTGGCCAAGACGCGTGCAGAGTGCCTGGAGCGGCTCACCGCGCGCGTGCGGTCGGCACACCCCTACGAACTTCCGGAGATCATCGCAGTCCCAGTCACCAGCGGCCTGGCGGAGTACCTGGCCTGGATCGACGCCAACCTGGACCTCGACGAGGAGGCCCCATGACCCTCGCATCCCCCATCCGCGGGCTACTCGCCCTGCTCTGGCTGCTCCCGGGGCTGGTCGCCGCCGGGCTCGGCGACGACGAACCCCTGCCGTTCGAGCAGGCCTTCCGCCTCGAGGCCGAGGTGGCCGCCCCCGACCACGTCCGGCTGCACTGGCGGATCGCCGACGGCTACTACCTCTACCGCAGCCGCTTCCGCTTCCATGCCGAGACCCCCGGGCTCGACGTGGGCCCGGCGCGCTTTCCCGAGGGCATCCACAAGAAGGACCCGGTCTTCGGCGACCTGCAGGTCTACAAGCACGCCGTGGACATCGACCTGCCGCTGGAGCGCCGCACCGACGCCCGCGCGCTGACGCTCTCGGTGGTGGCGCAGGGGTGCAAGGAAGGCAGCATCTGCTACCCTCCGCACCGGATGCGCGTCGCGCTGCGGCTGCCGCCCCGCGCCCCCGCCGCGCCGCCCGCCTCCCCCGCGCCCGTCACCCAGGACAGCCTGGCCGGCGCCCTCGGGCTCGACCAGGGCCCCGGGGACTTCCTCGACCCCGATGCGGCCTTCCACTTCGAGGGCGTCGAGGCGCGGCCCGACGTCCTGGTGGCGCGCTGGACGATCGCCGACGGCTACTACCTCTACCGCGACAAGGTGCACCTGACCCTGGTCGAAGGCCGCGGCGTAGAGCTCGGCGAGCCCCGCTTCCCCGCGCCGGAATGGAAACAGGACCCGGAGTTCGGCAACGTGGCGGTCTATCACCACCGGCTCGAGGTCCGCGTGCCCCTGCTGCGCCAGCGGCAGGAGGCCCTCCCCGTCCGCCTCCGGGTCGACTACCAGGGCTGCAAGGAGAATTCCGTCTGCTACGTGCCCCAGCACCGCGAGGTGGCGCTCACCCTCCCCCCCGGCCGGGGAGCGGGCCCGTCCCCGGCCGCCTCGAAACCCGGCGGGCGCACCCAGGGCTCACCGGCCCCGGCCGCGACGACGGCCGCCCCCGTCACCGAGCAGGACCGCCTGGCCCGCCAGCTCGCCACCGGCAACCGCTTCCTCACCATCCTCAGCTTCTACGGCTTCGGCCTGCTGCTGGCCTTCACGCCCTGCGTCTTTCCCATGGTACCGATCCTCTCCTCGATCATCGTCGGCGGAGGGGATCGGATCACCACGGGCCGCGCCTTCGCCCTGTCGCTCGCCTACGTGCTGGCCATGGCCGTGACCTACACCCTCGCCGGGGTGTTCGCTGGACTCTCCGGCGAGAACCTCCAGGCCGCGTTCCAGGACCCCTGGATCCTGGCGGCCTTCGCAGCCGTCTTCGTGGCCCTGGCCCTGTCCATGTTCGGCTTCTACGACCTGCAGGTGCCGAGCTTCCTGCAGACCCGCCTGACCGAGCTCAGCAACCGCCAGAAGGGCGGTACCCTGGTCGGTGCCGCCGTCATGGGTTTCCTCTCGGCCCTGATCGTCGGCCCCTGCGTGGCCGCACCGCTCGCCGGCGCCCTCATCTACATCGGGCAGACGGGCGACCCCTGGCTGGGCGGGGCCGCGCTCTTCGCCCTGAGCCTAGGCATGGGTACCCCCCTGCTGGTCATAGGCACCGGCGCCGGCAAGCTCCTGCCCAAGGCCGGCCCCTGGATGGACGGGGTCAAGGCCTTATTCGGCGTACTCTTGCTGGCCGTGGCGATCTGGATGCTGGAGCGCATCCTGCCCACCGCCTGGACCCTGCTGCTGTGGGCGACGCTGCTGATCGTCTCCAGCGTCTACCTGGGCGCCTTCGATACCCTCACCGCCGAGGCCTCCGGCTGGGCCCGGTTGCGCCGGGGACTGGGACTGGTGGTCTTCGTCTACGGCGTGCTGCAGCTCGTGGGCGTGGCCCGCGACGCCCACGACGTCTGGCAGCCGCTCAAGCGGGAAGGCATGGGCGCCCTGGCGACGCCGGGGACGGGGACGCCGGCGCTGCGCTTCCGCCGCCTGAAGGGGCTCGCCACCGTCCAGGCGGCGCTGGCCGAGGCGCGGGCCGCGGGGCGCCCGGCGCTGCTGGACTTCTACGCCGACTGGTGCACCGAGTGCAAGCGCCTGGAACACAACACCTTCGGCGACCCGCGCGTGCAGGCCCGCCTCGCCCGACTGGGCGCGGTCCTGCTGCAGGCCGACGTCACCGCCAACGACGCCGACGACAAGGCACTGCTCAAGGAATACCGCGTGCCCGGCCCGCCCAGCCTGCTGCTGTTCGCGCCCGACGGAAAAGAGCTCGGACGCTACCGGATCATCGGCTACCTGCCGCCGGAGCGGTTCCTCGAGCACCTCGACCGGGCGTTCTCCTCTGCGGCGAAATCGCCCGGGTAGCATCCCGCGGCAACGGCCTGCCCTCTCAACGAAAGCGGATCTCGTAGGAGACGCCCTGCGGTCCCGGGTCCACGAGCCGCAGATGCACCGCCACCACCTCGCCCGGCATCACCAGGTCGGGCAGGCGCGGCGGCTGGTATTCCCCGGGCGCGAACCAGCGGGCCGCCACCGGGTTGCCGGAGAGGTCGGAGAGAAAGAGGCCGACCCAGGGCGTGGGCTGCGGCCAGGGCGCGGCGTTGCGGAAGACCAGGTCGAACCGCAACACCCCCGGCCGTCGGGGGTCGGCGAGCAGGCGGCGCGATTCCACCTGGAAATACGCGGGGGCGCGGTGTGGCGGCAGGGGGGGACAGGCATGCCGGGAACAGAAGGCGGCGATCGCGGCCTCGATCCGCGGCCAGCGCGCCAGCAGGGCCTCGCGGTGTACCCAGGCGGCCTGGGCGGCGAGCGCCAGCATCCCGGCCAGGGCCACCAGGAACCAGAACCCGGTACGGGCCGGACGTTGCGGCTGCGCCAGGGCCGCCAGGTCCTCGGTGAGCACCTCCGGGACCTCGCTTCGCGTCATCCCCCCTCCACCTTGCGCACGCCTTCCAGGCACACCCAGCCCTCCCGCACCCGCGGCGGGGCCAGGGCGAACATCGGTGCATAGGCCGCCGCCACGGCCCCGGCCTGGGCCTCCAGGATACCCGAGAGCACGATCCGGCCGCCGGGACGCACCCGCCCGGCCAGCCGGGGCGCGAGTTCGATCAGGGGATTGGCGAGGATGTTGGCCAGCACCAGGTCGGCCGTCCCGGCTGGTGCGTCCTCGGGTCGACAGGCCTGGATGCGGTCGTGCACCCGGTTGCGTTGCGCGTTGGCACGCGTGGCGGCCAGTGCCTGGGGATCGTGGTCCACCGCAACGACCTGCACCGCGCCCAGCAGGCAGGCTGCCACCGCCAGGATACCGGAACCGCAACCGTAATCGACGACCTCCTGCCCCTCCGGGGGATGGGCCTCCAGCCACTCCAGGCACAGGGCCGTGGTGGGATGGGTGCCCGTGCCGAAGGCGAGCCCCGGGTCCAGGCGCAGCACCACCTCGGCCTCCGGCGGGGGCGCGAAACCGCTCGGCACCACCCACAGGCGCCGGCCGAAGCGCAGGGGCCGGAAGGCGTCCAGCCAGGCACGGGTCCAGTCGCGGTCGGGCAGCGGCTCGAGCGCCAGGCG
Organism: Gammaproteobacteria bacterium; assembly: GCA_003695825.1. Taxonomy (GTDB): domain Bacteria; phylum Pseudomonadota; class Gammaproteobacteria; order Thiohalobacterales; family Thiohalobacteraceae; genus J048. The sequence continues at coordinate 6,664 of RFHK01000126.1, forward strand.
GGTCGCCTCGGGCAGCGCGTGCGCGAGCCGCTGCCGGGCCCGGCGGCCCTGCCCGGCTTCGAACAGGCCGATGACGCGCGTGCGGCGCCACAACGGCGTCTCACCCACGCCCGGCTCGAGCAAGGGCTCGTCCCCGGCATCCTCGAAGGTGACGGAGGCCGCACCGAGCGCCTCGAGCCGCGTCGCCAGGGCCTGCGGGTCCTCGCCTTCCGCCTCCAGGATCAGCCGTACCCAGGTCATGGGGAGATGATAGCCATGGAGCGCGCGGAAAGCACGGAAGGGGGGTGAGGGGTGAGGGGTGAGGCGTGAGGCGATTTCGTTCCGTAGGCATGGAAAGAATCTCGCCACGAAATCCACGAAATCCACGAAAAGGATGGATAGCCACGGAAAAACACGGAAAACACGGAAAAAATTAGTTTGTTTCAGGTAATCAGAAGACAGAAGTCAGAAGAGAGCACGGATGGTGCCGAAGACCAATGCTGAACTTCCGATATGTCGTTCCCGACTTCTTGTGTTTTTGCCCCCTCACCCTCTCCTTCTCCAACCAGTGGAGAAGGGACGCTTCGTTTTGGCTTCAGGCTACAGCCCTTCTGACTTCTGTATTCTGTCTTCTGTATTCTGTATTCTGACTTCTGTCTCCTGTCTCCCCCTTCTAGCTCCCAGCTCCCAGCTCCCAGCTCCCAGCTTCTGACTTCTGACTTCTGACTTCTGTCTTCCAGCTCCTAGCTTCCAGCTTCCAGCTTCTAGCTCCTGGCTTCCAGCTTCTTCTCCAGGTAATGGATGTCGGTGCCGCCCTCGGCGAAAGCGGCGTCGTTGACGATGTCGAGCTGCAGGGGGACGTTGGTCCGGATGCCGTCGATGATGAGCTCGATCAGGGCGCCGCGCATGCGGGCCAGCGCGGCCTGGCGGTCCTCCCCGTGGGCGATCAGCTTGCCGATCATCGAATCGTAATGCGGCGGGACGGTGTAGCCGCTGTAGATGTGCGAATCCCAGCGGATCCCGGGGCCGCCCGGCGGGTGGAAGTGGGTGATGGTGCCCGGGCTGGGCAGGAAGTTGGCGGGGTCCTCGGCATTGATGCGGCACTCGATCGCATGACCGCGGATCTGGATGTCCTCCTGCCGGTAGCGCAGCCCCTCGCCCGCGGCGATGCGCAACTGCTCCTTGACGATGTCCACGCCGGTGACCATCTCGGTGACGGGATGCTCCACCTGGATGCGCGTGTTCATCTCGATGAAATAGAAGTGCCCGTCCTGGTAGAGAAACTCGAAGGTGCCGGCGCCGCGGTACCCGATCCGGCGGCAGGCCTCGGCGCAGCGCTCGCCCATCTCGGCACGCTGCTCGGGCGTGATGCCGGGCGCGGGCGCCTCCTCAACCACCTTCTGGTGGCGGCGCTGCATGGAACAGTCGCGCTCGCCCAGGTGGATGGCATTGCCCTCGCCGTCGGCGAGCACCTGGAACTCCACATGGCGTGGGCGCTCCAGGTACTTCTCCATGTAGAGGGTGCCGTTGCCGAAGGCGGCCAGGGCCTCGGCCCGGGTGAGTTCGATGGCGCCCGGTAGGGCGGCCTCGGAATGCACCACGCGCATGCCGCGACCACCGCCGCCCCCGGCGGCCTTGATGATCACCGGGTACCCGATCTCGCGCGCGATGCGCCGGTTCTCGTCCAGGTCCTCGCCCAGCGGCCCGTCGGAGCCGGGTACGGTCGGCACGCCCGCCTCCTTCATGGCACGGATGGCGGAGACCTTGTCGCCCATCAGGCGGATGGTCTCCGGCCGCGGCCCGATGAAGATGAACCCGGAACGCTCCACCTGCTCGGCGAAGTCGGCGCTCTCGGAGAGAAAGCCGTAGCCCGGGTGGATGGCCATGGCATCCGTCACCTCGGCCGCGCTGATCAGAGCCGGAACGTTGAGGTAGCTGTCGGCCGAGGGCGGCGGCCCGATGCACACCGACTCGTCCGCCAGCCGTACGTGCTTCAGGTCCCGGTCCACGGTGGAATGGACCGCCAC
>RFHK01000127.1 GCA_003695825.1 Gammaproteobacteria bacterium
AGGGCGGCATCCTTCTCGATGTACTGGCGGTACTCGTCGAGCGTGGTGGCCCCGATGCAATGCAGCTCGCCCCGGGCCAGCGCGGGCTTGAGCATGTTGGCGGCGTCCATGGAACCCTCGGCCTTGCCCGCGCCGACGACGGTATGGATCTCGTCGATGAAGAGGATGATGCGCCCCTCTTCCTTCTGCAGCTCGTTGAGCACGGCCTTGAGGCGTTCCTCGAACTCGCCCCGGAACTTGGCCCCGGCGATGAGTGCACCCATGTCGAGCGACAGAATGCGCTTGTTGCGCAGGCCCTCGGGCACCTCGCCGTTGACGATGCGCTGGGCCAGGCCTTCCACGATGGCGGTCTTGCCCACGCCGGGTTCACCGATGAGCACGGGGTTGTTCTTGGTGCGGCGCTGCAACACCTGCACGGTGCGCCGGATCTCGTCGTCCCGCCCGATCACCGGGTCGAGTTTGCCCTGCCGGGCACGCTCGGTGAGGTCGATGGTGTATTTCTCCAGCGCCTGGCGCTGTTCCTCCGCGTTCGGATCCTGCACGCGCTCACCTCCACGAATCTTGTCGATGGCTTCCTCGATCAGTCCCTTCGTGGCGCCCGCCTCGCGCAGCGCCTGGCCCACCGCCCCCCGATCCTCGAGGGCGGCGAGCACGAACAGTTCGCTCGAGATGTAGGCATCCTTGCGTTCCTGCGCCAGCTTGTCGGTGAGGTTGAGCAGGCGCAGCAGGTCGTTGGAGATGTGTACCTCCCCCGCCGTGCCGCGCACCCGGGGCAGCCGGTCGAGGGCCTCGCCCAGTTTCGAGCGCAGCAGGTCGACATTCACGTCGGCCTGGGACAGGAGATGGCGGACCGTACCGCCTTCCTGATCCAGCAGGGCGATCATGACATGCACCGGCTCGATGAACGGGTTGTCACGGCCCACCGCCAGGCTCTGGGCCTCGGAGAGTGCCTGCTGGAACTTGGTCGTCAGTTTGTCCATTCGCATGTGCTTTTCCCCAGGATTCGGAATCTTTTGTCGCAGATGGGGGCATCGGATGGGAATTCAAGGGCGTTGCCTACATTCTCCTTCCCCTGACCCTCTCCTCAGCCAGGGAACAATGGGGTGCTTCCGCCTTCCGCCTTCCGCCTTCCGCCTTCCGCCTTCTGACTCCTGACTTCTGACTTCCAACTCCTATCTTCTAGCTTCTAGCTTCTAGCTCCTATCTCCCAGCTCCCAGCCCCTACTCGCGCGGACCCAGCAGGCGACGCACGGCCTGGACCACCTGCGTGGCGTCCGGAATGGACCTTGCCTCGAGCCGGCCGTTGTAGGGCGTGGGCACGTCGGCACCCGCCACCCGCCCGATGGGGGCGTCCAGGTCGGTGAAGCAGCGCTCGGAGAGCTCGGCGGCGATCTCAGCGCCGAAGCCGGCGAAGCGGCAGTCCTCCTCCACCACCAGGGCACGGTGGGTGCGGGTGACGGAGGCCACGAGCGTCGGCATGTCCAGCGGCCGCAGGCTGCGCAGGTCGATCACCTCGGCCAGCACCCCGTCCTCGTCCTCGAGGCGGCGCGCGGCCTCGAGCGCGACGTCCACCATGCGGTGCCAGGCGATGAGGGTCAGGTCCCGTCCGCGCCGCACCACCTGGGCGGCATGCATGGGCAAGGGTTCGGCCTCCCGATCGAAGGGGCCCTTCTTGCCGTAGAGGAGCTCGTGTTCCAGGAAGACCACGGGATCGTCGCAGTCGATGGCCTGGCGCAACTGCCAGTAACTGTCCTGGGGCGTGGCCGGTGCCAGGATGCGCAGCCCGGGCACGTTGGCTAGCGTGTGTTCGAGGCGCTGGGAATGCTGGGCAGCGAGCTGCTTGGCCACGCCTCCCGGCATGCGTACCACCAGCGGCACGGTGAACTGGCCGCCGGACATGTAGCGCAGCTTGGCGGCCATGTTGATGATCGAGTCCAGCGCCAGGAGGGCGAAGTTGACGGTCATGATCTCCACGACCGGCCGCCCGCCCACCAGGGCCGCGCCCACGCCCAGGCCGGTGAAGCTGTTCTCCGAGATGGGAGTGTCGCGCACGCGCCATTCGCCGTAGCGTGCATAGAGCCCCTGGGTAACCCGGTAACTGCCGCCGTAGAGGCCCACGTCCTCGCCGAGGATGAAGACCGCCTCGTCCTCGGCGAGGGCCTCGTCGAGCGCCAGGTTGAGCGCCTCCCAGACCTGCATCTCCGGCCGGGCCTCGACCGGCGCGATCAACCCCAGGTTCTCGCTGCGTCGGCGCCTGTTCATGCGGATTCCTCCCCGTAGAGCCGGAAGGGTTCGGCATAGACGAAGTCTTCCAGGCGTTGCGGTTCCGGGCTCTCCTCGGCGAAGCGTACCGCGTCCTCGACCTCCTCGCGCACGCGTGCCGCGATCGCCTCGCATTCCTCGGGCCGCAGCCAGCCGTCGCCGCAGGCCCGCCGCTCGAACTGGGTGACGGGATCGCGCGCGGCGAGCTCCGCCACTTCCAGTGCCGAACGGTAGGCGCCGGGATCGGCCATCGAGTGGCCCCGGTAGCGGTAGGTCTCGCACTCGAGCAACTGGGGCCCGGCGCCGTCGCGGATCAGGCGCAGGGCCTCGCGCGTGGCTTCCCAGACCGCCAGCACGTCCATGCCGTCGACCTTGCGCCCCGGGATACCGTAGGCGAGACCGTGGCGGTGGATCTCGGGCACGGCCGTGTGCCGGTGGATCTCGGTGCCGATCTGGTAGTGGTTGTTCTCGCACACGAAGAGCACCGGCAGCTTCCAGAGCGCCGCCATGTTGAGCGACTCGTGGAAGGTCCCCTGGTTGGCGGCGCCGTCGCCGAAATAGCACAGCACGGCGTCCGGGTACCCGTTCATGGCGATCCAATAGCCCACGCCGATGGCCACGGTGAAGGTCTCGCCCACGATGGCGTAACCGCCGAGGAAGCGGCGCTCCCGGTCGAAGAGGTGCATGGAACCACCGTAGCCGCCGGAACAGCCGGTGGCACGGCCGAACAGCTCGGCCATCACGGCCCGGGCCGGGATCCCCCGTACCAGGGCATGGACGTGTTCCCGGTAGGTGGACACCACGTAGTCGCCGGTGTCCGCGGCGTGCAGGGTGCCGACGGCCACGGCCTCCTCGCCCGGGTAGAGGTGCAGGAACCCGGCGATCTTGCCCTGGGTGTAGGCCTCGGCGGCGGCCTGCTCGAACTCCCGTGCCAGCAGCAGGTCGTGGTAGATGGCGCGTGCTCGACTCTTCTGCATGTACTCCCCTCCTCGTCAGACGACCACCGGCAGGCACAGCACCCTGGCCGGCCCCCAGCGCTGCAACCGCGCCGCGTTGTCCCCGGCCTCGGCGGGATCACCGTGCAACAGCACCACGACGTGACCGGTGTCCACGGCGGCCTCCAGCGCCTCGAGCCAGGCTTCCGGGATGCCGGCCCGGTGCAGGACGGTGGCCAGCTCCGTCAGTGCCGCCGCGCCCGCCATTGCGCCACCAGCCACGACCGCACCGGCCACGGCACCGGCGATCGCCTCCACCAGGGGACCGGCGACCATCAACGCGCCCAGGCCGGGAACGACGAACAACCCGGCCGTCCCGGCCAGCAGGCCCCAGAGCGCTCCCCAGAAGGCCCCCTGCGCCCCCCAGGCCTTCATGCGTTCTCCCGCGTGGTGGTAGGTGATCCCCAGCAGGTCGTCGCCCATGCCGCCTCCCTTGCCGAGCAGAGAGATCCGGTCCATGGGAAAACCCTCGTCGATCAGGCCTTCGACCGCATGGAGCGCTCGTTCCCGATCCTCGAAAATGCCCGCCACGACCACCTGGCGCGGCCCGGCCTTGCCGTTCTCGTCATTCATGTCCCATCGCCCCTGACCGTGACCCTGATCGGCGTGGAAAGGTCCCTTCCCGCGGGCCCAGGCGCCATTCGCCGCCTTCCGACTCCCGACCCCGTCTCCCAGCTCCCAGCTCCCAGCTTCCCGCTCCCCCAAATTCTGCCCCCCGCCCGTGCGTGCCTGCTTGATCCCGGTCACTCCCGCCCCGATTTTCCGTCCCGCGAGGGCTCCGGTTGCAGTCGCTGCTCGATGCGCTCCAGGAGCCATTCGACGCGGGCCAGGCGTTGTTCGATCTCCGAGACGCGCATCAGCAGGGTCTGTTCTTCCTGCTCGAGAACTTCCTCCTTTTCCCGAACCTCCTCCTCTTCCTGGGAGACGAAATAGGCGGCGAAGTTGGCCGTGATCAGCGAGAAGAACCCCACGCCCACCAGGATCAGGATCGAACCGAAGGCGCGTCCCGCCGCGGTCTCGGGCACGAGGTCACCGTAGCCCACCGTGGAGACGGTCACCCAGGCCCACCAGATCCCGTCCCAGACGTCCTTGAAAGCGGGGTCGATGCCGGCCACCAGGAGACCGGCCATGATGGTGAACAGGAACACCAGGAGCAGGGTCGCGCCCAGGTGGTTCTGCATGAGGATGCGACGCACCGTGCCGGAGAGGTTCACCAGGATGGGGACGATGAGCAGCAACCGCAGCATGCGCAGGGCGCCGAAGTAGCTCTCGCGGCCCCAGAGTACCGACATCCCGGTGAGCACGATGAGCACGCTCAACCAGTTGGTGCGCAGGTAGCGCCAGCGATCCCGCACGAGCGCGAGCATCACCACCAGCTCGAGGGTGAACACCCCCCAGACCACCCAGTCGGTGATCAGGCCGAGCACGTGCGGGTAGATGGCGCGCGCCTCGAGGTACCAGTCGATGAGCAGCCAGACGGCCACGAAGATGAGCGGCAGCTCGAAGAACTGGGCCGCACGGCGTGCCCGGGGCGTCTCGTCCGGGGCCACGCCGGCCAGCCCCAATGTGGCCCCGAGGTTGCGCTTGCGCCCGGATCGCTTCGGCATGTTCAGTCCCGTCGCGACTTGCGGTAGACCTTGCGGCGGAAGAGGTCGTTGCGGCGACTCACCAGGCGATCGAGGAACAGCAGGCCGTCGAGATGGTCGATCTCGTGCTGGACGGCGCGCGCCTCGAACCCTTCCATGTCCCAGGTATGCAGTTGACCGTCGGGATCCTGCGCCTGCAGGCGGATGCGTTCGGCACGCACCACGTTGCCCGTGTAGTCGGGCACCGACAAGCAACCCTCGCGCCCCACGGCCAGGCCCTCCCAGGAGAGGATCTCCGGATTGATCAGGACCAGATGGCCGTGATTGGGAACCGGCTTGCGCAGCCCCGAGACGTCCACGATGACGATGCGTTGGAAGCGCCCCACCTGGGGTGCCGCGATGCCCACCGCCGCCGGACCGGCACGCCGGGTTTCCTCGAGGTCATCCAGAAAGCGGTGGAGTTCCGCGTCGAACCGTTCCACCGGTGCCGAGACCTGCCGCAGGCGTGGGTCGGGATAGGTCAGGATGTCGAGGACCGCCATCAGCCCACCAGCGTCTCGACCGGCTCGAGTTCGGCCTCGATGCCCTGGCCCCGTACCGTCGCGAGGGCGGCCTCCAGCGGGGGGATTCCCGACCGGGCCTGCCCCTCGATGGTCATCACGTACACCGGGGCCTCGGCAGTCCCGGCCACGTCCGACTCGAGGTCCGTGATGTCGAACCCGGCCTCGGCCAGGGCGCCGGTCACCTGGGCCACGATCCCGGGCCGGTCGGCGCCGAAGACCCGGATGCGCACGTCGGGCACCAGGTGCTCGTGCAGCCGTCCCTCGATGGGGTCGACGTGCACGTGCAGCGCCAGGTCCGCGGCCGGAGCGGCGAGCCGTGCCTCGAGGTCGGACCGGCTACCCTCGGTCCCGACCATCATCATGACGGCGAAGTTGCCCCCCAGCCGCATCATGGCCGCCTCGCCGAGCGTCGCACCGCCCTCGAAGAGGGCCTGGGTGACCCGTGCCACGATCCCGGGCCGGTCCCGGCCCACCAGCGTCACCATGTACCAGTCCATTCCGCTTCCTTCCTGCTGCCGTTCGCGAACACTATAGCGGGCCGCGCATGGCAGGTCACGAGAACCAGACCAGGCTGGCCAGGCGGCCGCAGGTGCCATCGCGGCGATGGGAGAAGAAGCGGTCCGGCGCACCGAAGGTACAGAAGCCGCCGCCGAAGAGCGCGCGCACGCCGGCCCGGGCCAGGCGGTGTCGCGCGAGCCCTTCCAGGTCGAGCCGCCAGCGCCCGGGCGCGGTGGGGAGAAAAGCGGCCCCCGCGCCCGGATCCCCGCGCAGCAAGGCGGCGTGCACCTCTGCACCGACTTCGTAGGCGGCCTGCGAGATGCAGGGTCCCAGCCAGGCGAGGAGTTCTTCCGGGGGCTGCGCGAAGGCCGCCACGCCGGCCTCGAGCACGCCGGCGGCCAGCCCCCGCCAGCCGGCATGGAGCGCGGCCACCGCCGTGCCTTGCCGGTTGCACAACAGCACCGGCAGGCAGTCCGCGGTGAGCACGGCGCAGACCCGTCCCGGGCGGCGGGTGATGCGGCCGTCGGCGGGGATCTCCTGCCCGACCCGGCCGTCGTCCGCCACCGTGCTGCCGTGGACCTGGGAGAGCCACAACGGCTCGGACGGCAGACCGCCCAGGGTCCGGATCCGGCGCCGATTCTCGGCCACCGCGGCTGGGTCGTCCCCCACGTGCGTGGCCGGGTTGAGCGTGTCCCAGGGCGGGGCGCTCACGCCCCCGTTGCGCGTGGTGACCAGTGCATGCACGTTCGGCGGCGCCGGCCAGTCCGGTCGGATCCAGTCTGCGCAGTCCTTCATGATGGAGAAGGATAGCCCCGGAGCGCACGGAAAGCATGGAAGTAGCGTTTCAGGAAGACAGAATTCAGAAGCAGGAGCTGGGAGCATGAAGCTGGGAGCAAGGGGCAAGAAGCCAGGAGCTGGGAGCTAGAAGCGAGAAGGGGGAAGACAGAAGTCAGAAGTCAGAAGTCAGAAGTCAGCAACAGTGTTCCTCATGCTGAGGTACAAGGCTCGGGTTCCTGCCACCGGCGGCCGTCCCGGACCATGGCATTGAGGATGGTCAGGAGCTTGCGCATGCAGGCCACGATGGCCACCTTGGGCTTTTTGCCGGCAGCACGCAGGCGCTGATAG
>RFHK01000017.1 GCA_003695825.1 Gammaproteobacteria bacterium
CCCGGTCGAGCTCGGTAAGCCCGGTGGGTGTGCGGACGGTCTCCTCGGGTGTGACCTCGCTCAGGGTCTGGACCCCACGCCCTGCAACACCGGCATAGCCACCGTGGCGACGGGTCGCGGCGGACGCGGCCAGGGTTTCGGTCAACGTGTTCCAGGCCCCGCAGTCGGCGCACTGCCCGGCCCACTTGGGGAACTCGGCACCGCAGGCCGAGCAGCGGTAACGGACCTTCACCCGCGCCATGGCAGGGTCCCCGCCGCGGGTGGGAGGTGGGATCTCTTCGGAAGGTGCCGGCGACGCCCCGGGTGGACGGCCGCAGCCCGGCGCAGCCGGGTGCTCAAAGCAGGTCGATGCCGACCACCAGCATCACCAGGAGCAGCAGCACCAGGCCGGCGAGATCCTCGAGGGACAGGCTGTAGGTACGGGTCTCCATGCCCCAGGTTCGGCAAGCCCCGTGCCATGGCAAGATTCCTTTTCATTTCAGCATCTTGAAAATCCCACAGGCCACGTGCTGTCAATCCGGCTGACAGTCTGGACGCGGCCCCATATCCCGGTTCCAAGAATATTCTGTTTTTCTTTCATGGACTTGCACATGGCTGCCGGCACTGGTGAGGCCGCCGGAAGTGTAAGGATCGTCGACGCCGCTTCAGCCGGCCTGCGGCAGCTCGTCCTGCTCGAGCCGGGTGTCGGAATCCGATTCGTAGCGCACGTGCACCCGCGAGGCGACCCCGCAGAGCAATTCGTAATTGAGGGTTCCCGCCTGCTGTGCCACCTCTTCCACCGGCAGCCCTTCCCCCCAGAGGACCACCCGGTCACCGAGGCGTGCCCGCGGATGGTGCGTCAGATCCAGGGTGATCATGTCCATGGAGACCCGGCCCACGAGCGGCACCCGCTCCCCGTCCACCAGCACCGGGGTCGCCTCCGGCGCATGCCGGGGATACCCGTCGCCGTAGCCGATGGCCGCCACGCCGATCCGGCTCGGCCGGGTGGCCCGCCAGTGGGCCCCGTAACCGACGGCCTCGCCCGGCGCGAGGTCCCGGATGGCGATGATCCGGGTCTCCAGCGTCATCACCGGGCGCAACTCGAGCGCGGATGCGCTCACCCCGGCGAGCGGTGAACCGCCGTAGAGCAGGATCCCCGGGCGCACCCACTCGTAACGGGCGGCGGGATACCGCACCAGGGCGGCCGAGTTGGCCAACGAGCGTTCCATCCCGAGCCCCTGGGTGCACGCCTCGAAGCGAGCGAGCTGGCGCTCGGTCTCGGGGCGCTCGGGTTCGTCCGCGCAACAGAGGTGGGAGAGCACGCGCAGGGCCGAAACGGCCGGGTGCCCGGCGAGCAGTTCCCGGGCCCGGGCGAAGGCCTCGGGATCGAGCCCCAGCCGGTGCATGCCCGTGTCGAGCTTCAGCCATACCGGTACCGGGGCCTCGGGGGGATGGTCGAGAAAGGCCTCCACCTGGTAGAGCGCGTGGATGACGGGCTCGAGCCGGTGCGGGACCAGCTCGGCATGTTCGGCGGGCGAGAAGCAGCCCTCGAGCAGGACGATCGGCTGCCGGACCCCGGCATCGCGGATGGCCAGCGCCTCCTCGATGCCGGCCACCCCGAAGGCATCCACGCCCGCGGCGGCCAGGGTCTCGGCGATGCGCGCGATCCCGTGCCCATAGGCATTGGCCTTGACCACGGCCAGCAGGCGGCTGCCGCCGGCATGGCGGCGGGCGACGCGCAGGTTGTGATGCAACGCCGCGAGATCGATGCGGGCCAGCACGGGACGGCTCACCGTTCTTCTCCGGCACTCCCGTACCCGTCGCTGGCGAAGTTCTCGAAGCGGGTGTACTCGCCGAGAAAGGTGAGCCGGCGCATGCCGATGGGCCCGTTGCGCTGCTTGCCGATGATGATCTCCGCCGTGCCCTTGTCCGGGCTGTCCTCGTTGTAGACCTCGTCGCGGTAGATGAACAGGATCATGTCCGCATCCTGCTCGATGGCTCCGGACTCGCGCAGGTCCGACATCACGGGGCGCTTGTTGGGGCGCTGTTCCAGCGAGCGGTTGAGCTGCGAGAGCGCCACCACCGGGACGTGCAGCTCCTTGGCCAAGGCCTTGAGCGAGCGGGATATCTCCGAGATCTCGGTGGCACGGTTCTCGCCGGCCGAAGGGGCCTGCATGAGCTGCAGGTAGTCGATGATGATCAGCCCGAGGTCGTGCTCGCGCTTGAGCCGGCGGGCACGGGCACGCAACTCGATGGGTGTGAGCGCCGGCGTGTCGTCGATGAACAAGGGCGCGTTGGAAAGGAGGCTGACCGCCGAGGTCAGGCGGGGCCAGTCCTCCTCCTCCAGCTTGCCGGTGCGCACCTTGTGCTGGTCGATACGCCCCAGGGAAGACATCATGCGCATGGCCAACTGTTCGCCGGGCATCTCCATGCTGAACACCGCCACGGGCACACCGTGCTTGATGGCGGCGTGCTCGGCGATGTTCATGGCGAAGGTCGTCTTGCCCATCGAGGGGCGCCCGGCGATGATGATCAGGTCGGAAGGCTGCAACCCGGCCGTCATCTCGTCGATGTCGGTGAACCCGGTCGGCACCCCGGTGATGGGGTCGTCGCGCTGGTAGAGTTCCTCGATGCGGTCCACCGTGCGGACCAGCAGCTCCTTGATGGAAGCGAAACCCTGCCGCGACTGGCGTCCCTGCTCGGCGATGCGGAACACCTGCTGCTCGGCATAGTCGAGCAGTTCTTCCTTGGTTCGACCCTGCGGTTGATAGGCGGCGTTGGCGATGTCGGTGCCCACCCGCACCAGCTGGCGCAGGACCGAGTTCTCCCGCACGATGTCGGCATAGGCGGCGATGTTGGCGGCCGTGGGGGTGTTACGGACCAGTTCGCTGAGGTAGGCGAGACCGCCGGCCTCCTCCAGGCTGCCTTCCCGTTCCAGCCATTGCGCGAGGGTGACGGCATCACACGGCTGGCCGGCCTCGGCCTGGGCGGCGATGGCGCGGAAGATGAGCCGGTGATCCTGGCGATAGAAGTCTTCCTCGGTCACCCGATCGGCGACCAGGTTCCAGGCCTCGTTGTCGATCATCAGGCCGCCGAGCACGGCCTGTTCCGCCGGTATGGAATGCGGGGGCGCCTTGAGCGCCGGGATTCCGTCGTCCTCCATGCGTACGGCGCCGGTGGAGCTGTCCTGCATGAATGCGGTCGCTTCGTATCGAGGGGTAGGCCCAAGGAGCATACACAAGCCGGGCCCTGCCTGCCAGCGGCCGGCAGGGCCCGGTCGGCCCCGGCAAGGGGCCTCCACCCGGCGGTGGGCCGGGGCCTCACTCGGCGACGATGTGGACCTTGACGGTGGCGTCGACGTCGGTGTGCAGGTGCAGGGTGACCTCGAACTCGCCGAGCGTGCGGAAGGGCCCTTCGGGGAGCCGCACCTCGTGGCGGCTGACCTCGTGCCCCGCCTCGGTCAGTGCCCGGGCGATGTCGGCCACGCCCACCGAGCCGAACATGCGCCCTTCCTCGCCGGCCTTCACCGGGATGGTGATCACCTGGCCCTCCAGGGCTTCCTTGCGGGCCTGGGCCTTGGCCAGCGCCTCGGCCTGTGCCCGCTCGAGCTCGGCCCGCTGCGCCTCGAACCGGCGGATGTTCTCGGGCGTGGCCGGTGCGGCCTTGCCCTGGGGGATCAGGTAGTTCCGGCCATAGCCCGGCTTGACCTTGACCCGGTCGCCCAGGTCGCCGAGGTTGGCCACTTTCTCGAGCAGAATCACTTCCATCTTCGTTCACCTCTCCTCGGAGTCGCCGCCGGGGCGACGGACCCCACGGTTCCTGAAATCGATCCAGCTGTCACTCCAGCCCAGCAGGGCGAGCACGAACGCGGCGTGCGGCTCGGCGACCAGCACCAGGACGTAGAGCAGCACCAGCCAACCGCGATGCAACCCCCGCCGGCGCCGGATGGCATGGACCACGGCCAGTCCCTGGACGGCCCAGGCCAGGCCCAGCAACAGGGTCGCATCCCGCGCCCAGGCGGCGAACCCGCCTCGGGTGAGCGCCGCCAGGGCCCCCATCCCCAGGGTGGCGAGCGCGGCACTCCTGCCCAGGCGCAGGCGTTCGAATTCCCGCGCCAGCCCGCCCGGATTGTAGAGCATGGCCTGCCAGCCACGCCCCAGGAACAGGCTCAGCAGCACGCCGGTCTCGAAGGCGGCCACCAGCAGCACCGACATCCAGCGTGCCATGAGCTGCACCACGCGCTCGAGCGCGGCGGTGCGGCTCTCCGCCGGCAGCCCCGCCATCCAGCGCTGCAGGAGATGCAGCCAAGCCTCCGCCGGGTCCCCCAGCGCCAGGTACAAGACAGCCAGGATCCCCAGTCCGGCGGCCGTCAGCCCCACCAGGGTCAACGGCCAGGAGACGCTCGCGCGCAGCACCCAGGCCGCGGCCCAGACCGGCAGCCAGAAGAGCGCGCCGGTGACGGCCATCCAGAGACCGACCCCGGCGGCGAGTTGACCCGCCAGGGTCACCGCGACCAGGGCGAGCGCCAGTACCGCGAAACCTTCCCGCCCCCCGCGGCGCAGCGTCACCAGCGCGATGGCCGCGCTGCCCAGGTAGGACAGGGGCGAGGTCAGCGGCGGCAGCAGGAACGCGGCCACCGTGGCCAGGGAGACGACCAGGACCGCCTGCAAGCGGCCCTGCATGATCCAGGCGGCCAGGGCACGCATTCCGCTGCAGCACCGGGGGTTCCGCCGACCGGCGGCCGGCCGGACCCGTCCTCAGTGGCAATCGCAGTAGGGCAGCAGCGCCAGGTAGCGGGCGCGCTTGATGGCCTTGGCCAGCTGCCGCTGGTACTTCGCGCTCGTGCCGGTGATCCGGCTGGGCACGATCTTGCCCGTCTCGGTGATGTAATTCTTCAGGGTGTTGAGATCCTTGTAGTCGATCTCCTTGACCCCTTCGGCCGTGAACCGGCAATACTTCCTGCGTCGAAAATGACGTGCCATGGTGTTTCAACCTCTGTGGTTTTCTTCGTCCTTCCCGTCATCGCGCCGATCGATGGCGTGGGCATGAATGACCAGGTTCGTCTCTTCGCTGCGGTAGCTGCGCCGGGTGAGCATGCCGCGCACGCGGATCCCCTGTCCCGCCCGCAGCCGGGAGACGGCGGCCGCGAGCCTCTCCCCGACGGCGAAGACCTCGGCCTGGAAACGGACCCGGCGCGGATGGCCGGCCTCTTCCTGCACGCTCTCGTGCCCCAAGCGCAGCTGGACCTGGGGAACCCCGGCCGGGCTGTAACGCACCGTTCCGATCCGCAGCACGACGCCGTCGAGAACGACCTCGTTGCGCACTTCAGGCCGTCAAGCGCCCTCGCCTTCCGCGGCAGCCGCCGCCGGGGCCTGTGCCGTATCGGCCTTCCCCGCATCGGCTGCCCCCGCGCTTTCTCCGGCAGGCGCCTTGGACGGCGCCGGTGCTTCTTCCTTTTCCTCGCGGCGTGCCAAGGGCGAGGGCTCGGTGATCGCTTCCTTCCGGGCGATGACGAGATTGCGCAACACGGCGTCGTTGAAGCGGAAGGCGCTGGTCAGCTCGTCGAGGGCCCGCTGCGTGCACTCGATGTTCATGAGCACGTAATGGGCCTTGTGCAGCTTCTGGATGGGATAGGCGAGCTGGCGGCGGCCCCAGTCCTCGAGGCGGTGGATCTTGCCGCCGTCGGCCTCGATCGTCGCACGGTAGCGCTCGATCATGGCCGGTACCTGCTCGCTCTGGTCCGGATGGACCAGGAACACGATCTCGTAATGACGCATCGATGTCTCCTTTCGGTTCGAAGCCACCCGGCAGACCGGTGCGGCAAGGAGGATGAAGCCCGCGGATTATAGAGATTCGACCCGGGGAATGCAAAACGCACCCGGAAGTCAGGGAATCAACCCGCACCCAGGCGCTGGCGCAGGGCCTCGAAGAGGGCGACGGCCGTGGCGGCGGAGACATTGAGGCTCTCGACGTGGCCCTGCATGGGCAGCCGGTGCAGGGCGTCGCAGGCCTCCCGGGTCAGCCGGCGCATGCCCCGCCCCTCCGCGCCCAGCACCAGGCACAGGGGGCCGGTGAGGTCGGCCTCGTAGAGCAGGGACGGCCCGGCCGGATCGAGCCCGTGCACCCACAGCCCCCGGCGGCGCAACCGGCCGAGCGTGCGCGCCAGGTTGGTGACCACGAAGAGGGGCAAGACCTCGGCGGCACCGCTGGCCGCCTTGCGTGCCGCGGGCGTGAGGCGCACGGCCCGGTCCTTCGGCAGGATCAAGCCCTGGGCCCCGGCGGCGTCGGCACTGCGCAGGCAGGCCCCGAGGTTGCGGGGGTCCTGGACCCCGTCCAGGGCCACCAGCAGGGGGGGTGCCTCAAGCCGCTCGAGGTGCGCCTCGAGCGCCCGCTCGTCGCCCGGCGGCATCACCCGGATCTCGGCGGCCACCCCCTGGTGAACGGCCGCCCCCAGGCGTTGCTCGAGCCGCCGGCGCTCCAGGCGTTCGACCGCGATCCCCGCCGTATCGGCCAGTGCCAGGATGCGCTCCAGCCGCCCGTCCCGCCGCCCGGCGGCCACGGCCAGGCGGATCACCCGCTCGGGATGGTGGCGCAGCAGGGCCTCGACCGGATGCAGCCCATGAACCCACTCCCGGCGCACGGTTCAGGGCGTCTGCCAGGCCTTCTGTTCCTGTCCCTCGACCACCGGCTTGATGAGGATCTCCACCCGCCGGTTGAGCTGGCGGCCGGCCTCCGTGGCATTGCTGGCGATGGGTTCACGCTCTCCCTTGCCGATGGGGATCAGCCGTTCCCGGGGTACACCACGGGCGACCAGGTAATCGACCACGCTCTGCGCCCGTCGCTCGGAGAGCCGCTGGTTGTAGGCCTCCGAGCCGATGCTGTCGGTGTGCCCGATGACGTGGACCACGGTCTTCGGGTAGCGGATCAGGATCTCGGCCACCTTGTCGAGCGTCGGTCGGAAGGCCGGCTTGATGGCCGCGCTGTCGAAGTCGAAGGGGACCTCGCTGTTGATCCGGATGCGCAGGCTCTGGTCCTTGAGCCGCTGGATCTCGATCTCGTGGCGGCGCCGTTCCTCGGCGAGCCGCTGCTCGAACTCGCGCTGCTGCTGGTCCATGTAATTGCCGACCAGCCCCCCGGCGATGGCACCCACGGCCGCACCCACGAACCGACCGGACTTGTGGTCGATCTGGTGCCCCAACACGGCCCCGGCGATGGCCCCGATGGCGGCGCCGGTCTTGGCCCGCCGGTGGGGATCGTCCGCCGTGCAACCCGCGGCCAGGAGCAGTGCCGCCCCCAGCAACCCGCCGATGCGTCTCCCGGTCTCGTTCATCGCATCCTCCGTCGTTTTCTGCTGCCCTGCCTGGATCTTCGACCCGCCGTGCTGCGCCGCGTTCCCGGCCTCCGGTCGGGCCCGGCGTGGCCGGTGTCCGGCGGGAGTACGAAATCGATCTTGCGCTCATCGAGGTCGACACGGGCCACCTGCACCTCGATGGGATCGCCGAGCTGGTAGCGCACCCGGGTCCTTTCCCCCACCAGTCGGTGGCTGGCGGCATCGAAATGGTAGTAGTCGTTGGCGAGCGCGGTGACGTGCAACAGGCCCTCGACGTAGATCTCCCGGAGCTGCACGAACAGCCCGAAGGAGGTCACGCCGCTGACGATCCCCGGAAAGGTCTCGCCGACCTTGTCCATCATGTATTCGCACTTGAGCCATTCCACGGCGTCCCGGGTGGCCTCGTCGGCGCGGCGCTCGGTCATGGAACAGTGAGCGCCGAGCCGGTCCATGTCCGCCTCGGTGTAGAGAAAAGGCCGCTTCCGGCGACGCCTGCGGTTCTGCAGGACGTGCCGGATACCCCGGTGCACCAGCAGGTCGGGATACCGCCGGATGGGGGAGGTGAAATGCACGTAGGCGGGCAAAGCCAGGCCGAAGTGCCCCAGGTTGTCGGGCGAGTAGACCGCCTGGCTGAGCGAGCGCAACATGACGGTCTGGATGAGGTGGGCGTCCGGGCGGTCGCGGACCTTGCGCAGCAGGGCCGCGAAGTGGTGCGCCTCGGGGCGTTCGCCGCCGCCGAGCGAGAGGCCCAGTTCGCGCAGGAAGGTACGCAGGTCCTCGAGCTTCTCGGCCTGCGGTCCCTCGTGCACGCGAAAGAGCGTGGGGACGCGGTGACGTTGCAGGAAACGCGCGGCGGCCACGTTGGCGGCGATCATGCATTCCTCGATGATCCGGTGGGCGTCGTTGCGTTCCACCGGAACGATGCGTTCGATCTTGCGGTCCTCGCCGAAGACGATCTTCGTCTCCTCGGTCTCGAAGTCGATGGCGCCGCGCCGCTCGCGGGCACCTCGCAGGGCCTGGTAGAGCCGGTGGAGTTCCTCCAGGTGGGGCAGCAGATCGCGGTATTGCTCGCGCACGGCCGGATCCCGGTCGAGGAGCATGGCCGCGACCTCGTCGTAGGTGAGCCGGGCGTGCGAGCGCATGACGCCCTCGAAGAAACGGGAGCGCTGGATCTCGCCCTGCCGGTCGATGAGCAGCTCGCAGACCATGCACAACCGATCGACGTGCGGGTTCAGCGAACAGAGGCCGTTGGAGAGGATCTCGGGCAGCATGGGAAGGACGCGCTCGGGGAAGTAGACCGAGTTGCCCCGGTTCTCGGCCTCGATGTCCAGTGCCGTGCCCGGCCGGACGTAATGGGAGACGTCGGCGATGGCCACGTAGAGGCGCCAGCCCCTGGGGGTGCGCTTGCAGAACACCGCGTCGTCGAAGTCGCGCGAGTCGGCGCCGTCGATGGTGACCAGCGGCAGGTGGCGAAGGTCTTCCCGGCCGGCCTTGTCCTCCTCGGCCACTTCCTCGACGAGCCCCGCGATTTCCTCCTCGACGGCCGCCGGCCAGACCGCGGGCAGATCGTGGGCACGGATCGCGATGTCGATCTCCATGCCCGGGGCCATGTGATCACCGAGCACCTCGGTGATCTGTCCCATGGGAGGCTTCCAGCGCGTGGGCGGCTCCGTGATCTCGACGGTCACGATCTGGCCGGGGCGGGCACCGCCGCAGGCACCGGGCGGTACGTGGATCTGGTGCGTGATGCGGCGGTTGTCGGGGACCACGAAGTTGACCCCGTTCTCGGAGAAGAATCGTCCCACCACGTGATGCGTGTTGCGCTCGAGCACCTCGACCACCGTGCCTTCCCGCCGTCCGCGCCGGTCCACCCCGGTCACGCGCGCCAGCACCCGGTCGCCGGGGAAGAGCATCCGCATCTCGCGCGGCGAGAGGTAGAGGTCGCCTTCGGCATGGTTCTCGTCCGGCACCAGGAAGCCGTACCCCTCGGGATGGCCGACGACGGTACCGCGCACCAGGTCGAGCTTGTCGACCGGGGCATAGCCCTCGCGGCGGTTGCGCACCAACTGTCCCTGGCGCTCCATGGCGCGCAGGCGGCGCGCCAGGCCGTCGATTTCCTGCGCGTCGGTGATCCCCATGCGGGCGGCGATCTCGGACAGGTGCATGGGGGCACCCGCCGCCTTCAGGCAGGAGAGGATGTATTCGCGGCTGGGTAGCGGATTGCCGTAGCGGGCCCGTTCGCGTTCGTAGTAGGGATCTTCGCGGCGCCAGTCGCAGACCGGCTTTTTCCTGCGGGGGCGTCTTCTGCCAGCACTCATGGGTATCCTTCGTCGTGGGACGGGTTCGGCACCGCGGCCGGTGCAGGGAGCGTACATTGACACATCCCCGGGCCGCGGGTAAAGTTTCGCAGTCCCGGCGCAGGCCGGGTGCCTGCCGAGGTGGTGAAATTGGTAGACACGCTAGCTTCAGGTGCTAGTGGGGGAAACCCCGTGGAGGTTCGAGTCCTCTCCTCGGCACCAGCTTCCCCTCCCTCTCTCCACCTCTGACACGCGCCGCTCGCCGGCGCGTTTTTCATCTCGGCCCTTCCCCCCCGCGCAAGTAACGCAGCCCGATGCCAGCGAGCACGAGGGCGAACAGGAAGCGCAGGTGCGCCTCGCGCAGATCCAGTGCCAGCAGGCTCCCGCCCCAGGCCCCGGCCATGCCTCCCGCGACCAGCCCCGGCAGGAGACGGAAACGCACGTGGCCGCAGCGGAAATTCTCCAGGCTCCCGGTCACGACGGCCGGCACCCGGGCGGCGAGCGAGCAGCCCTGGGCCAGTTGCTGGGGCATGCCCAGGCCGATCACGAGCAGGGGGGCGAGCACCGGGCCGCCGCTCACGCCCACGCTGCCGGCGACCAGGCCTTCGACGATCCCCACCGCGAGGAGATAGAACGTCCGGGCCTCCCCTTCCAACGCCCAGGTTCCCAGGAGGGTGCCGCGCAACATCAACACGAAAGCGCCGGCGATCACCACGGCGCCGAACAGGCGGCGCAGCCGGCGCCCGGAGAACCGTTCGGTCCACATCCCCACCAGCGGAGTGAGCAGCATCGAGGGCAGGGCCACGAGCCCTACCGCCGGCCAGTCCACCCGGCCGTGCAGGTGATAGAGCCAGGCGCCGAAGGCGGCCGGGAAGAAGGCGGCCGCGAGCGCGGTACCCCGCGCGGCGAAGGGGTCGAGCCCCAGCCACCCCATCAGCAGGGGGATGGTGAGTGTCCCACCCCCCAGGCTAAACAGGCCACCGCCGAAGCCGGCCACCCCGCCCACCAGGAGCGCCCGCCCCTGCTGCTGCCAGTCCATCCCGATGGGTCCACGCATGCGTATCCTGCACCCTGTACCATGCCGGCCCGTCACCGCCCACGGTGGTCGCGGCTGGAAACCGGGGACCGCGGGCAGTCCCCGGCTGTAAGCCTCTTCCTACAGGAGAATCCGAACAGACTGATCCCCCGAACCGGTCGGACCGGGATAGACTTCGATACCAGAGCACATGCGAGCGATTGGGCGGTCTTCACGAGTCACCGCCAGGAACGCGGAAAGGGGGGATCGAAGGGCGCCGTACGGCGCCCTTTCCTTGTCCGCCATCCACTCCGGGCCCCCTTCACTCCGAGAAAGGATGGCGCAGGATGATGTCGTCGCGCCGGTCCGGCCCGGTGGAGACGATGTCGATGGGCACGCCCACCACTTCCTCGATGCGCCCCAGGTAGGCCCGGGCGTTCTCCGGCAGGGCCTCGTAGTCGCGAATGCCCACCGTGCTCTCCGCCCACCCGGGCAAGGTCTCGTAGACGGGTTCGCAATGCGCGAAGGCCTCGGCCCCGACCGGCGGCGTCTCGCGCACGGTCCCGTCGTAGCGGTAACCGACACAGAGCTTGATCTCGGGCAGCCCGTCGAGCACGTCGAGCTTGGTGATGCACAGCCCGGAGACGCTGTTGATCTGGATGGCCCGGCGCAGTGCGACGGCATCGAACCAGCCGCAGCGCCGTGGCCGACCGGTGGTGGAACCGAATTCGTGGCCCTTCTCCGCCAGGTGCTTGCCCACCGCATCGAGCCGCTCCACCCCGTCGTAGAGCTCGGTGGGGAAGGGTCCGGCACCCACCCGCGTGGTGTAGGCCTTGGTGATGCCGAGGACGTAGTCCAGCTGCAGGGGCCCCACCCCGCTGCCGGTACAGGCCCCGCCGGCCGTAGTGTTGGACGAGGTGACATAGGGATAGGTCCCATGGTCGATGTCGAGCAGCGCACCCTGGGCACCCTCGAACAGGATGTTGCCGCCCTCGCGCCGGATCCGGTCGAGGATCTCCGGAACATCGGCCACCAGGGGCGCGAGCTGCTCCCGCATGGCCAGGAGTTCGTCGAGCGTCTGCTGGTAGTCGACGGGCTCGGCATCGAAATAGTGCTTGAGCACGAAGTTGTGGTAGTCGAGGATCTCGCCGAGGCGCCCGGCGAGATGCTCGCGCGAGAAGATCTCGCCCAGGCGCAGTCCCCGCCGGGAAACCTTGTCCTCGTAGGCCGGCCCGATCCCGCGTCCCGTGGTGCCGATCGCCTTCTTGCCACGGGCCCGTTCCCGGGCATGGTCGAGCGCCACGTGCACGGGCAGGATGAGGGTGCAGGCCTCGCTGATGCCCAGGCGTTCCCGTGCCGGCACCCCCCGTTGCTCGAGCCGCTCCAGTTCCTCGAGCAGGGCATGCGGCGAGAGCACCACGCCGTTGCCGATCAGACACTGGACCCCGTCCCGCAGGATGCCCGAGGGAATGAGGTGCAGGACGGTCTTCTCGCCGTCGATGACCAGCGTGTGGCCGGCGTTGTGCCCACCCTGGAACCGCACCACGGCATCCGCCGCCTCGGTGAGCAGGTCCACGACCTTGCCCTTCCCCTCGTCACCCCATTGGGTCCCGATCACGACAACGCTCTTGCCCATCCGTCGCAGCTCCCGGTGAATATCGAAAAGAAAAAGAATGGAATGGATCTCGGTTCGTCCCTATCCCGCGCGGCGTTCGTCCCCCGCGCTCAGGTGCCGGCGGCGCCGTCCCCGGGCGGGGCCGGGTCCAGGGGCTCGACCTGCCAGCCATCCTCGCGGTGCACCAGCCTGGCGCCGCATCCCATGGCGGCCGCGTCCGCTCCCGCCTGGCCCGGCAGGGCACGGATCACGCAGTGTCCCTGGGCCCGCAACGCCGCCACGGCCGACTCGAGGGCGGTATCCTCCCCGGAGGGGGGCGCGAAGATGCGCTCGCGCACCGGCGGGAGGGAAGGCTCCCCCAGCAGCATGAGCTGGCGCAGGTCGGCACTGAAACCGGTGGCCGGCCGGGCGCGCCCGAAGATCCGGCCGATCTCGTCGTAACGCCCGCCGCGGGCGATCTCCTGCCCGGCACCCGGTGCGAAGGCCGCGAACACCAGGCCGGTCTGGTAGGCATAACCGCGCAACTCGGCGAGATCGAGGTGCAACGGCAGGTCCGGCCAGCGCGACCGGACGCGACGGGCCATGTCCTCCAGGGCATCGAGCGCTGCCTGCACGTCCGAGGGCTGCCCGGCGAGCACGGTGCGGGCCCGCTCGAGGATCTCCGGCCCCCCGTGCAGCTCGGCCAGGGCGGGAAAGGCCTGCCGGTAAGGGGTGGGGATCTCGGCCGTCTCCAGCCAGGTCTCCAGGTCGGGCAAGGCCTTGCGCTGCAAGCGCTCGAAGAGCTCGGTCTCTGCTTCCGCGTCCAGTCCGGCGGCACGCGCCATGCCGCGGAAGATGCCCACGTGCCCCAGGTCGAGGTGGACCTCCCGCACCCCGGCGCATGCGAGGGTCTCGAGCATGAGCGCGATGATCTCCAGGTCGCTCTCGGGGCCGGCATGGCCGTAGAGCTCGGCCCCCACCTGCATGGGGCAACGGGTCCCGCCCAGGGCATCCGGCCGCGTACGCAGCACGGTGCCCAGGTAGCACAGGCGCACCGGGACGTCCCGGCGCAGGGCATGGGCATCGATCCGGGCCGCCTGGGGCGTCATGTCGGCGCGCACCCCGAGCAGCCGGCCGCTCGCGGGGTCGACGAGCTTGAACGTCTGCAGGTCGAGGTCTCGCCCGGTTCCGGTGAGCAGCGACTCCAGGTACTCCACCAGGGGCGGGATGACCAGCTCGTAGCCCCAACCGGCGTAGAGGTCGAGCAGGCGGCGACGCAGGGACTCGAGGCGCGCGGCCTCCTCGGGCAGCATCTCCTCGATCCCTTCCGGGAGCAGCCAGTGCTCGCTACGGGTCATCTCCGGCCCTCATCGCGCAAGGTAGAGCAGCAGGACCCCCGAGAGCATGCTGACCAGCCCCGTCACGCGCAGGCTGCGATCGTCCAGCGTCAGCAGAATGCGCAAGGCACGCCGGGTCGCCTCGGGGCTCAGGAAGGGCAGCATCCCCTCGAAGACCAGCATCAAGGAGACGGCCGCGACCAGATCCGATGCCATGCCTTCCTCCTCCGGCCCGGCTCACTTGCCGGAGCGGCCGAAATAGCGGAAGAACTCGCTGTCCGGCTTCAGCACCAGGACATCGCGCCGGTCGGCGAAACTCTTGCGATAGGCCTGGATGCTGCGATAGAACTCGAAGAAATCCCGGTCCTGGCCGTAGGCGTCGGCATAGATCTTGGTGGCGATGGCGTCACCGGCACCGCGGATCTCCGCAGCACGACGGCGCGCGTCGGCGAGGATCTCGACCCGCTTGCGATCGGCGCGGGCACGGATGATGAGCGCCTCCTTCTGGCCGTTGGCCCGGTGCTCCTTGGCGATGCGTTCCCGCTCGGCACGCATGCGCTTGTAGACCGAGTCGGCCACGTTGGCGGGCAGCTCGATCTGCTTGATGCGGAAATCCACGATCTCGATACCGAACTGGCGCAGCTTGGCGTCGGTGCTCGCGGCCACCTGCTCCATGATCTCGCGGCGCTCCCCGGAGACCACGTCCCGGATGGTGCGATCGCCGAGCTGGGCGGTCAACGCACTCTTGACGATCTGTGCCATGCGCGAGATGGCATCGAATTCACGACCACCGAAGGTGCGGTAGTAGTCCTCGACGTTGCGAATGCGCCACTTGACGAAGTAGTCCACCACCACGTTCTTCTTCTCGCCGGTGAGGATCTGCTCCGGCTTGCCGTCGAAGGTCAGGATGCGGCGATCGTACTTGTTGACCTTCTCGATCAACGGGATCTTGAAGTGCAGCCCCGGGGCATAGTCGGAACGCACGATCTTGCCGAGCTGCAGCTTGATCGCGTACTCGCGCTCGTTGACGACGAACATGGACATGGAAGCCACCGCTGCGGCGACGAGCAGCAGGATGGCGAAAGGTGCACGCAGTCCCGGCATCTCAGCGACCCTCCCGCAAGGGCACGGGCAAGCGGCGGTGCCCGCCGTCACCCCCGGTGTCGTGCGCGGTCGCCGGTGGGCGCAGCGGCGGGGACGCGGCACCCGCCGCTGCACCCTCGGCGCCCATCATGCGATCGAGGGGCAGGTAGAGCAGGTTCCCGCCCTGGTCCGTGTCGATGACGATCTTGCTGACGTTGGCGAGCACCGCCTCCATGGTCTCGAGATAGAGCCGCTTGCGGCTGATCTCGGGTGCCCGGCGATAGGCCTCGAGCGTCTGCAGGAAACGGCTGGTCTCGCCCCGGGCGTTGTCGATGACCATCTGCTTGTAGCCCTCGGCTTCCTGGATGATGCGCTGCGCCTCGCCCTCGGCCTTGGGAATGATGTCACGCTCGTAGGCCTCGGCCTGTTTCTTGTAGCGGTCCTCGTCCTCCTCGGCCTTGATGGCGTCCTGGAAGGCGGCCTGCACCGCCTGGGGCGGCTGGGGACTCTCCATGTTCACCTTCACCACGCGCAACCCCGTGTGATAACTGTCGAGCAGGGCCTGCACCTTCTTCTCCATCTCCTGCACGATCACGTCACGGCCGCCGGCCTTGCTGAGGATGTCGTCGAGCTTCTTGGTGCCGACCACTTCGCGCAACGCGCTCTCGGTCGCCTCCTCGAGCGTGTACTCGGGATCGCGCACGCTGAACAGGTAGTCCTTGGGATCCATCACCCGGTACTGCACCGACACGCTCATCTGCACCAGGTTGACGTCCTTGGTCAGCATCTGGGCACGGTGCCGTACCTCGTCGACCCGCTTGACGTTCACCTTGAAGACCTGCTCGATGGGATAGGGGATGTGCCAGTGCGGACCGGGACCGACCGTGGCGGTGTAGCGTCCGAGGCGCAACACGATGCCCCGTTCGGCCTCGTCGACGATGTAGATCCCGGAGGCCAGCCAGACGAGCACGGCCAGGCCGAGCAGGAACCCGAAACCGATCCCGGCGGCATGGCCGTTCCCCCCGCCCCGGCGCCCGCCACCGCGGCCGAAGATGCCCCCGAAACGGCGCCGGAGCTGGCGGAAGACCTCGTCGAGGTCGGGCGGCCCCTGATCCCCCCGACCACCGCCGCTCCAGGGATCCTTGCCTCCACCACCCGGCTCGTTCCAGACCATGGTTCTCTCCTGCTGGAGTGATTGCGCCCTGCCTGCGCACGCACGCAGCCCTGCCGCCCGCGCGGCGCACCGGGGCGTGATTCTAGGGGGCGGTGCGTCCAGCCGCAACCGCGCGCTTCCGTTCGGGCGGGCGGGAGACGAGCCGTAGACCGGGCAGGTCGCGCGTGAGGCGCCGGAACGTCTCGTGCGGCAGGTGCAGGTGAAGCCAGGACCGGCCATGGGCATCGTAGCACTCCTCGCGCACGCCGCCGGTCGCAAACAGGCGCGCGCGCAGGCGCCCGGCCTCCGGGGGCAGGCACAGCCACCCCTCGGCCGTCTCGCCCAGGAGGCACTCCTCGACTGCCCGCAACAGCAGCTCCACACCGGCCCCGGTGGCGGCCGAGAGCCACACCCGCCGCGGCCGGCCCCGGGTGTCGCGTTCCAGCCGCGCGGGGAGTCCCAGGCGGTCGATCTTGTTGAAGACCAGCAACTGCGGCACGCCGGCGGCCCCGATCTCCTCCAGGACCCGGTTCACCTGGTGGATGCGCTCCCGGCGCTCCGGGTCGGCGGCATCGACCACGTGCAGCAGGAGGCGCGCCGTGCGCGTCTCCTCCAGCGTGGCGCGGAAGGCCGCGACCAGGTCGTGCGGCAGGTCGCGAATGAATCCGACCGTGTCGGCCAGCACCACGAGGCCGGCGGCACCCAGGCGAAGACGCCGCAGGGTGGTGTCGAGCGTGGCGAAGAGCTGGTCGCGAACCAGGACGTCGGCCCGGGTGAGGCGGTTGAAGAGCGTGGACTTGCCGACGTTGGTGTACCCGATGAGCGAGACCGTCGGCAGGCACGCGCGCCGCCGGGCGCGCCGCCCCTGCTCGCGCTGGCGCTGCACCTTGGCCAGGCGGCGCTCCAGGTGGCGGATGCGCTCGGCCAGCAACCGCCGGTCGGTCTCGAGCTGGGTCTCGCCGGGCCCGCGCAGGCCGATACCGCCTTTCTGGCGTTCCAGGTGGGTCCAGCCCCGGACCAGGCGGGTCGACAGGTGACGCAACTGGGCCAGCTCCACTTGCAGCCGACCCTCGTGGGAGCGGGCACGCTGGGCGAAGATGTCGAGAATGAGCCCCGTCCGGTCGAGCACCCGGCAGGACACGCGGCGCTCCAGGTTGCGCTCCTGGGCGGGCGTGAGCGCGTGGTTGACGAGCACCAGGTCCGCGCCGGTTTCGGCCACGGCCCGTGCAATCTCCTCGGCCTTGCCGCCACCGACGTAATAGCGGGGGTCCGGGGTGCGGCGCGAAGTACGCAGCTCCGCGACCGCCTCGGCCCCGGCCGAAGCGGCCAGCTCGCGAAACTCCCCCATCCGCTCGGCCGGGTCCTCGTCCGGGAGATCGACCTGGACCAGGA
>RFHK01000128.1 GCA_003695825.1 Gammaproteobacteria bacterium
CATGCTGGTCTTGTGGAACATCAAGGCCGGCCTCACGCCCACGCTGCACTTCCACCTGCTCGGTGTCACCACCCTGGCCCTGATGGCCGGCTGGCGCCTGGCGCTCCTGGGCGTGGTCCTGGTCCTGGCCGGCACCACCCTCAACGGCAACGGGAGCTGGGAGACGCTCGGCATCAACCTCCTGCTGATGGGCTTCTGGCCTGCGCTGCTGACCCAGGGGCTGCTCCGGCTGGCGCAGCGGCGGCTGCCGCACAACTTCTTCATCTACGTCTACGTCAATGCCTTCTTCGCCGGCGGGCTGGCCATGGTGGGCGTCGGGCTGTTCTCAACGCTCGTCTTCTCCGCCTTCGGTATCCATACCACGGCCTGGCTGGGTGAACAGTACCTGGTCTATTTCCCGCTGCTGTTCTTCTCCGAGTCCGTCTTCAACGGGATGCTCGTGACCATGCTCGTCGCCCTGCGCCCCGAATGGGTGCATACCTTCGACGACCGGCTCTACATCCACGGCAAATGAAGCGCAACCGGGACAGTCTCGTTCGCGACGTGTATCTCGAGGACTTCGCGCAGTCGGTGCTCGAACGCTCGCACCGGGTCCCGGTGCTGGTCGACTTCTGGGCCGAATGGTGTGCCCCTTGCCTGGTGATCGCACCGGTGCTCGAGTCGGTGGTACGCGAGTTCGCCGGGCGGGTGGAACTGGCGAAACTGGAAGTGGACGCGGGGGAGAACATGAAGCTCGCCGGCCGCTATGCCGTGCGCGGCTTTCCCACCGTGATCCTGTTCGTCGACGGGAAAGAGGTGGGGCGGTTCAGCAGCGCGCGGCCCGCGCAGTTCATCCGCGCCTTCCTGCAGCGCCACCTGGGACGCGATGGCGGGATCCAGGTGGTACCCGGGTGACGCACGTCACGGACGCCTCGCACCGGTTCCGGCAAGCTGGACGCGGACCACGAAGATAGAGCACGCACGGAGGAGGAGCAGAGGGTGTTCACCCGCCAGGAACCCGGGCGGTCCGGGATGGCACCGGAGGCCCTGCCGGACCTGCCCCTCTTGACCGGCCGCCTGGTCCGCACCCTGCTCGCGCTCTGCGAGGGCGGACTGGTGGTCGACCTCGCCTCCGTGCCGGAGGGGGCGCCGTCTTCCGGGTATTGCGAACGCCTGACCTTCCGTGGGCGTATTCCCGGCCTGTCCGTGGTGGCCGCCGCGCTCTCGTCGGTGACCGGCTGGCATCCGGTGGCCACCGACGGGGCGGAGGCCGTCGAGTTGTACGATGCAGACCGCCGCCGGCGCCTGCGTCTCGAGACCGTGCCCGAGCAGGGGCTGCTGGGCGTCGAGATCCATGGACTCTGCCCGGAACCCGCGCCGGAACGCACCGTATCGGCCCGGAAGGGCCGGGGGAAGGTGCGCCGGCAGCGTACCGGCAGCGTCTACGCCTGGCTGGAGGCCCTGCGCCGGGAGAGCGCGGTGGGCAGGCATACCACGGCAGGGGAGGTGCTGCTTCGCAGGCGGACGGGAAGGCCGCCGCTGTGCCTGGCCTTGCACACGGTGGCCGAGGAGCGGCGCCGCGCGCAGGTGGACTCAAAAACCGAAGCGGGCACGTAAGACCACGAAGGTGACCACGGCCATCCCGGCGGCGGCGATGGCGGCCTGGCGTTTCCAGCCGAAGAGCAGCAGCAGGCTCACGATGCTCCACCCGAGTACCAGCGGCCAGAGGTGGACCTGGGCATGCATGACGCGCTACTCCTCCTCATCCTCCGTCCTGTCCTTCCCCGACGCGTCCCGGGCGTGCGTCCCCTCCGGCTTGCCGGGAGACAGGCACAGGTAGGGCGGGTCGGGCACGCGCACCGGGGCCGAGTCCCGGCGTTGCACGGAGGCCAGCGTGGTGATCATCTTGCCGATGCGGACGCTGCTTTCCATGCGTACCGGGATGCGCCGCGCATCGTCCGTGAGCCAGAGATAGAGCTCGCCGGTACGCTTGAACACGCCCTCGCTCTGCAGGCGCGGGTGGACCATGACCGTCGCCGTGTTCTTCCCCAGTACCGTGTGCAGGACCTCGCGGCGCACCACCTCGATCTCGAGGGCATAGGCCTTGCCCTTGTCGAACACCGGGATGCGGTAGGTCTTCCCGGTCACCAGTGGCAACCCACGCGTGAGAAAGAAGGCGGTCACCATGTCGACCGTCTCCGGCACGACATGGAAGGTCCGGGTCGTGCCAGCCAGGCGGTCCTCCATGCGGATCACCCCGGGAGCGGGAAATTCCAGCACCAGTTCCGAGCGGTCACGCCCCTCGCGCTGGGAGTACTCGTAGCGCTGCGAATGCAGGGCCGGCCGATCGCCGGGATTGCGCCGGGCCCGGACCCGGATGCGATCGCGCACGGGGTAGACGAGGTCGAGGGTGGCGTTCGAGCAGGAATCCATGCGGAAGCGGACGTGTTCCGGGTCGGGCCAGTACTGGCGGATGACCGCGGTTCCGGCCGGTATGAAGAGCCAGCGGATGTGGAAGCGCAGCTCTTCGTAGGGGTGCATCCAGCCGGCCGCCCGCGCGGCCAGGGCGGGGAGCCACAGGAGGAAGGCGAGGGGGCGCAGGCGCTTCAACGCACCCGCCCCAGGCCACGGGAGACGATGGCCACCTCGTCGCGGTCGGTGATCGGGTGGTCCAGGTCGACGAATTCCCGGTTGACGGTGATGGTGACCCGGTCTTCCTGCAGCCCCTTCTCCCATTCCTCACCGCGTGCACGCAGGTAGCCGAGCAGGTCGCGGACCGTCTTGACCGTCTTGGGCAGGAAGAATTCGTCGCGCGCGCGACCGACGAGATCGGGCAGGTTGCCGAAGTACAGGATCCTGGCCAACGGAACCTCCTGGTCGGTGGAACGGGACGGGTATCTTGGCGACTGGGCGGGGTGGGGTCAAGCGAAAAGCGAGGGCCGGACCCGCACGGGGCCCGGCCCAGGGGTTTCAGGATAGACGTTCGTGGCCTCAGGCCTGGGCCATGACCGCGAAACTGTGGATGAAGGGACCGGCCATGCGCGGGTCCTTGATCATGGAAGCATAGTCGCCGACGTTGAACTTCAGCTTGCGCGAGGTGTAGGCCATACCCAACGCCATCATTCCCGGAGGCTTGCTCAGCCACTTCTGCCACTGCTCAGGCGTGGCGCGCAGGTCCCAGTTGAGTTCCTGGTCGGTGTAGGTGCCGGCCTCGACCACCTTGCCGTTCTCGACCTTCAGGTAGCCACGGGGCTTGTCCTCGCCATCGAATCCGTAGGCGATCACGGAGTTGAAACCGATCTTCTCCAGTGCACCACCGAGCTCCGGGTCGGCGTTCCATTTCTCGGCGAAGCTCTTCATCCATTCCTCGGAAAACAGTTCGGCCATAGCCTCATCCTCCCAACGCGTTGTTGACTGATGATGTCAGGAATTCTGGCCCCGATCTTGCTGTCGAATCGACAGGGACAGTTCCGGGCCAGCGGGGTCACGGTTCTGACGTCGCTAACGTCGGCGACCAGTATTTGGGTTCCGGCGGTGCGTGTCAACCTTATGACACAATGACACGAACTGACATCGAACGGGAGATGGACATGAAGGTCGACCTGAGGGCGAAACGGGAAGAGGCCGGTCTCGGGATCACCGAGGGCATGGCGGTGCGGCTGGCCTACTGTGCCCGGGACGCCCGGACCGGGGAGCTTCTCCAGTACGGGGACGACCTCTGTTACGTGCATGGCGGGAACGGCGAGGTCTTTCCCAAGGTCCAGCAGGCACTGGCGGGGTTGCGGGTGGGGGAAAGGGTGCGCCTGGAGCTGGCCCCGGAGGAGGGATACGGTCGGCGCGATCCGGCACGCGTGCTGGTCCGCCGCCGGGAAGAACTGCCGGAGGAGGCCACCCCCGGCATGCCCGTGGAGGCGACCTGGCCCGACGGATCCACCGACCTGTTCGTGGTCATCGAGATCCGCGACGACGGGCGGGTGGTGCTCGACGCCAACCACCCCTGGGCCGGACGCCGCCTGTGGTTCGAGTTCGAAGTCCTCTCCATCCGGCCGGCCCTGGCGGCGGAGCGGCTCGCCGGACACACGATCGCCCCGGTCTGAGTTGCCTGCGCAGTAGATCCGGCCAAAGCCCGGCTGGCTGCTAGTCGCCGTCGAGCAGGCGGCCCAGCCCTCCCAGCATCGAGCCCTCGCCCTGTTCCGTCCCCCCGGCGGCCGGGGCGTGCTCGAGGATGCGATCGGCCAGCCGCGAGAAGGGGAGGCTCTGGATCCAGACCCGGCCGTGTCCCCGCAGGGTGGCCAGGAAGAGTCCTTCGCCGCCGAAGAACATGCTCTTCAGCCCGCTGACCATCTCGATGTCGTAGTCGATGCCCTCCGTGAAGGCCACCAGGCAGCCGGTGTCGAGTCGCAGGGTCTCCCCGGCGAGCGTCTTCTCGACCACGGTGCCGCCGGCGTGGATGAACGCCATGCCATCGCCCTGGATCCGCTCGAGCACGAATCCTTCCCCGCCGAAGAACCCGGCACCCAGGCGGCGGCTGAAGGCGATGTCGAGGCGGGTGCCCAGGGCGGCGCAGAGAAAGGCATCCTTTTGGCAGAGGACGTCCGCGCCGATGCGGCCCATGTCCAGGGCCAGGATGCTGCCCGGGTAGGGCGAGGCGAAGGCCACGCGGCGCTTGCCGTCGGCGTGGTTGGTGAAATGGGTGAGAAAGAGGGACTCGCCCGTGAGCATGCGCTTGCCGGCACTGAAGAGCCGGCCCATGAGTCCCTGCTCGGCTTCCGAGCCGTCCCCCATGCGGGTCTCGAACGTGATGCCGTCTTCCATGTAGTTCATGGCCCCGGCCTCGGCGATGACGGTCTCGCCCGGGTCGAGTTCGATCTCGACCATTTGCATGCTTTCTCCGATGATGCGGTAGTCCACCTCGTGACAGCGCATGTCCACCTCCGTTGGATGCTGGGTCTGTCCAAGACAAGGATCAGGCCGGCGCGAGGATCATGCCGGCGAGCGGCGGCAGGGTCAGAACGATCGACTGGGGGTGTCCCATCCAGGGGACGGGTTCGCTGTCCACCGCCAGCACGCCCAGGTCGTTGCCGCCGTAGAAAGAGGAATCCGAGTTGAAGAGGGTGCGGTAGCGTCCCGCGCGGGGGACACCCAGTCGATAGCCGTGCCGCACCACGGGCGTGAAATTGAGCACCACCACCACGAAGTCGTCCCTGTGGCGGCGCTGGTAGCTGATCACCGACTGGGCGGCGTCGTGGCAGTCGATCCACTCGAATCCTTCGGCCTCGAAGTCGTGTGCGTGCAGCGCCGGCAGGGAGGTGTAGAGCCGGTTGAGGTCGCGCACCAGCAGGCGGAGGCCGGCATGGGGCGGGTGATCGAGCGCCTGCCATTCGAGCTCGGCATCGAAGTTCCACTCCGAGCGCTGGCCGAACTCCTGGCCCATGAACAGGAGCTTCTTGCCGGGATAGGTCCACTGGTAGGTGTAGAGCAGCCGCAGGTTGGCGAACTGTTGCCATTCGTCGCCCGGCATCTTGTGCAGCAGGCTGGCCTTGCCGTGAACCACCTCGTCGTGGGAGAAGGGCAGCACGAAATTCTCGCTGAAGGCGTACATCAGCCCGAAGGTGAGCTGGTCGTGGTGGTAGTGCCGGTGGATGGGATCCTTGCTCATGTAGAGCAGGGTGTCGTGCATCCAGCCCATGTTCCACTTGAGCGAGAAGCCCAGGCCTCCGACCCAGGGCGGCCGCGTGACCTGGGGCCAGGCCGTGGATTCCTCGGCGATGG
Organism: Gammaproteobacteria bacterium; assembly: GCA_003695825.1. Lineage (GTDB taxonomy): Bacteria > Pseudomonadota > Gammaproteobacteria > Thiohalobacterales > Thiohalobacteraceae > J048. The sequence continues at coordinate 5,752 of RFHK01000128.1, forward strand.
TCAACACGCCCGGGTGCCGGCTCTGCAGCACCTGGTTCATCTCGCGCAGGAAGGCGATGGCCTCGAGGTTCTCGTTGCCCCCGTAGATGTTGGGGAGCCATTCGCCGGGGCCGCGGGAATAGTCCAGGTAGAGCATCGAGGCCACGGCGTCCACCCGCAGGCCGTCGAAGTGGAACTCTTCCAGCCAGTACATGGCGCTGGCGAGCAGGAAGTTCTTCACCTCGTTGCGGCCGTAGTTGAAGATCAGCGTGCCCCAGTCACGGTGCTCGCCGCGTCTCGGGTCCTCGTGCTCGTACAGGGCGGTGCCGTCGAAGCGGGCCAGGCCGTGCGCGTCGCGCGGGAAGTGCGCCGGGACCCAGTCGAGCAGGACCCCGAGCCCGGCCTGGTGGCAGGCGTCGATGAAGTAGCGCAGGTCGTCCGGCTCGCCGTAGCGGCGGGTGGCGGCGAAGTAGCCGATGGTCTGGTAGCCCCAGGAGGCGTCCAGCGGGTGCTCGGTGATCGGCAGCAGCTCGAGATGGGTGAAGCCCTGTTCCTTCGCGTAGGGGATGAGCCGGTCGGCCAGTTGCCGGTAGCTCAGGAATCCCCCGTCTTCGCGGCGGCGCCAGGAGCCGAGGTGGACCTCGTAGATGCTGATGGGGGCGTGCTGCCAGTCCCAGCGGCGGCGTCGCTCGAGCCATTCGCCGTCCCGCCAGACGTGGGCGGCGGGCGCGGCCACCTGGCTGGCCGTGCCGGGGCGCAGTTCGAAGAGCTGGGCGTAGGGATCGGACTTGAGAAAGATGGCGCCCGAGCCCCGGTGGCGGATCTCGTACTTGTAGAGGGCGCCGATGGACAGTTCGGGCACGAACAGCTCCCAGACCCCGGTGCCGCCGCGTACCCGCATCGGGTGCACCCGGCCGTCCCAGGCGTTGAAATCGCCCACCACGCTGACCCGCTCGGCATTGGGGGCCCAGACCGCGAAGCGCACCCCGGCGATCCCGTCCACCACGTGCGGGTGCGCACCGAGGAAGCGGTAGGCGTGCCAGTGCCGTCCTTCCCCGAACAGGTGCAGGTCGAAATCGGACAGCAGGGGCGGGAAGGTGTAGGGATCGTAGCCCTCGAAGTCGGCGTGGGCGCCGCTGCCCCAGCGGATGCGGTAATGGCGCGGGAGCACGCCGGCCTCCCCGGTCCATACGAAGGCCCCCGGCAGGCCGGCCGGGCGCATCGGTGCATCCACGTCGACCAGGTGCACCCAGCGGGCGTGCGGCTGGTAGACGAGCACGCGGACACGGCCGTCGGGCAGGGGATGCGCGCCCAGCACCGCGAAGGGATCGTGGTGCCGGGCGGCGGCCAGCAGCTCGAGGTCCCGCCGGGGCACCTCGGGGAGCTGCACGGGAGGGGGTTCGGTGCGCATGCTTTCGTATCCCACGCCAGGTCGGTATCATTTTTCCGCCACAGGGACGATGGTAGCATGACGGCCCGGAGTCGGCTGCAGGGCTGACGGGGAGGGAAGATGCACAATCTGAAACAGGGGGACTCGTTGCGATTCGTCAGCCGCCTCACCCGCAAGACCCTGGCCCTGGTACTCGCCGGCGGCCGCGGTTCCCGCCTCCGGCACCTCACCCTGTGGCGTGCCAAGCCCGCCGTGCCCTTCGGCGGCAAGTTCCGCATCATCGATTTCGTCCTCTCCAACTGCATCAACTCCGGGATCCGCAGCATCGGGGTACTCACCCAGTACAAGGCGCATTCCCTCATCCAGCATATCCAGCGCGGCTGGAACTTCCTGCGCGGCGAGTTCGGGGAGTTCGTCGAGCTGCTGCCGGCCCAGCAACGCATCGAGAGTTCCTGGTACAAGGGCACGGCCGACGCCGTCTACCAGAACCTCGACATCATCCGCCTGCACAATCCCGAGTACGTGCTCATCCTCGCCGGCGATCACATCTACAAGATGGACTATGGCCCCATGCTCGCCGCCCACGTGCAGTCGGGCGCGGACATGACCGTGGGCTGCATCGAAGTGGAACGCGAGAAGGCCCGGGCCTTCGGGGTGATGCGCGTGGACGAGGAGGGCTGGATCCGGGCGTTCGAGGAGAAGCCCGAGCATCCCGAGCCCATTCCCGGCAAGGAGACCCATGCCCTGGCCTCGATGGGCATCTACGTCTTCAACACCCCCTTCCTCTACGAGCAGCTCATCCGCGACGCCGACGAGACGGAGAGCGAGCACGATTTCGGCAAGGACATCATCCCCTATGCCATCCAGCGCTATCGCGTGCTCTCCTACCGTTTCCGCGACCAGGACACCAACAAGCAAGGCTACTGGCGGGACGTGGGGACCGTCGACGCCTTCTGGGCCGCGAACCTGGAGCTGATCGGCGTGACGCCGGAGCTCAACCTCTACGACGAGCAGTGGCCCATCTGGACCTACCAGGAACAGCTTCCCCCCGCGAAGTTCGTCTTCGATGACGACGACCGCCGTGGCATGGCGGTCGATTCCATGGTCTCCGGCGGTTGCATCATCTCCGGGGCACTGGTGCGCCACTCGCTGCTGTTCTCCAACGTCAAGGTGCATACCCATGCCCGCATCGAGGACTCGGTCATCCTGCCTGACGTCGACATCGGTCGCAATTGCCGGATCCAGCGTGCCGTGATCGACAAGGGTTGCCGCATTCCCGCCGGCATGGAGATCGGCGTGGACCCGGAGGCCGACGCCGAGCGTTTCCACGTGACCGAGGGCGGCGTGGTACTGGTCACGCCGGAGATGCTGGGGCAGGAGCTGCACCATGTCCGCTAGCGGCGGGCGGCTCAACGTCGTCCTGTGCTGGCACATGCACCAACCCTGCTACCAGGACCCGATCACGCACGAGTACCGCCAGCCCTGGACCTATCTCCACGCCATCAAGGACTACAGCGACATGGCCGCGCACCTCGAGCAGGTCGAGGGGGCCCGCGCCGTGGTGAACTTCGCGCCCGTGCTGCTCGAGCAGCTGGCCGACTACGGCGACCGTATCCGCCGCTGTCTGGAGCAGGGCGAGGAGATCACCGACCCGTTGCTCGCGGCCCTGGCCAGCCCCGTCCTTCCGGAGGATGCCGAGCATCGCCTGCGGTTACTCCGGGCCTGCCTGCGGGCCAATCCGTCCCGGATGATCGACCGCCATCCCGCCTACCGCGAACTGGCCGCACTGGCCCGCGCGGTACTCGCCCATCCCGAGGGACTCCGCTACGTCAACGACCAGTTCCTCGCCGACCTGCTCGTCTGGTACCACCTGGCCTGGATGGGCGAGACGGTGCGGCGCAGCGATGCCCTGGTGCAGGCCCTCCAGGCGAAGGGGCACCTCTTCACCCTGGCCGATCGCCACCGCCTGTTGCGGAAGATCGGCGAGCTCATCGACGGCATCCTGCCCCGGTACCGGGCGCTGGCGGAGGCCGGGCGCATCGAGCTCTCCATGACGCCCTATGCCCATCCCATCCTCCCCCTGCTGATCGACACCGCGGTGGCCCGCGAGGCGATGCCCGAGGCACCCTTGCCCCGCAACGCCCCCTATCCCGGCGGGGAGGAACGCGCCCGCTGGCACCTGCGGGAAGGGCGACGCATCTTCGAGGAACGGCTGGGTTGCCGACCTTCCGGTTGCTGGCCTTCCGAGGGGGCCGTCTCGACCCGCACCCTCGCGTTGCTGGCCGAGGAGGGCTTCCGCTGGGCGGCCTCCGGTGAAGCGGTCCTGATGAACAGCCTGCGCCGGGTGGGCCGGCACAAGGAGTGTTGTCGCGAGGACGTCCTCTTCCAGCCCTGGCGGATCGAAGGCGCCGGCACCTTGCATTGCTTCTTTCGCGACGACGGCCTCTCCGATCTGATCGGGTTCACCTATTCGGGGTGGGATCCCGAGGACGCCGTCGCCGATTTCGTCCACCACCTGGAGAACATCGCCGCCTCGCTCGAGCAGCCCGAGCGCCACGTGGTGTCCGTCATCCTCGACGGCGAGAACGCCTGGGAATACTACCCCGAGAACGGCCACGCCTTCCTGCGTCGGCTCTACGCGCGACTCGCCGATCATCCGCGCCTGCGTCCGACCACCTTCTCGATGCTCCTGGACGGGGAGCCGGGGCTGGCCACCGACCACCTGCCCTCCGTGGTGGCGGGCAGCTGGGTCTACGGGACGCTGTCGACCTGGATCGGCTCCCCGGACAAGAACCGGGGCTGGGAGATGCTCATCGAAGCCAAGGCGGTCTACGACCGCGTGATGGCCGCCGGGGGAGGCGATACCCGCCGCCGGGAACAGGCCGTGCACCAGCTCGCCATCTGCGAGGGGTCGGACTGGTTCTGGTGGTTCGGGGACTACAACCCGGCCGAGTCGGTGCGCGACTTCGATCACCTCTTCCGCCTGCACCTGGCACGCCTGTACCAGCTCCTGGGTGAGATGCCACCGGAATATCTCGGCCATGCTTTCACCTTCGGCACGGAAGAGGGCGCACCGGAGGCCGGCGGCGTCATGCGCCACGGCCGTCCACCGGAGGGATGAACGGCATGCAGGAGCCGCGGGAGTCCGGCCCCTTGGTGCGCCGCGCGGCGGGCATCCTCCTGCATCCGACCTCCCTGCCGGCCGAGAACGGGCTCGGCGACCTGGGGAGCACGGCCTGGCGTTTCGCGGAATTCCTCGCCGCCGCGGGTATGCGCATCTGGCAGGTGCTGCCGCTCGGTCCCACGCTCGGCGATCTCTCGCCCTACCAGAACCTCTCCGTGCACGCCGGCAATCCCCGGCTGATCTCCCTGCAGCGGCTACGGGAGTGGGGCTGGCTCGACACACTGCCTGCTCCGTCCGGGAGCGAGGAGGCCTGGAGACGAAACTGCCTGGAAGCGGCCTGGCGGGGGTTCCAGGCGCGTGCCGACAGCGCGCAGTGGGAGGCCCTGGAGGCCTTCCGGGAGTCGCACCCCTGGCTCGGGGACTTCGCGCTCTTTTGCGCCATCCGCGAGACCCAGGGACTCCGGGCCTGGACCGCGTGGCCGGCCCTGTTGCGTGACCGGGATCCCGAGGCGCTGGCGCAGTTCGCCGCGACCCACCGGGACCGGGTACAACGCATCGAGTTCGAGCAGTATTGCTTCTTTCGCCAATGGCACGAGCTGCGTGCGCACGTGCACGGACTGGGGATCCGCCTGTTCGGGGACATGCCGATCTTCGCGGCCCATGACTGCGCGGAGGTCTGGGCGAACCGGCGGTACTTCAAGCTGGATGCATGCGGGCGTCCGCGCGTGGTGGCCGGGGTGCCGCCCGACTACTTCTCCCGTACCGGGCAACGCTGGGGAAACCCGCTCTACGACTGGGATGCCCTGGAGGCCGAAGGCTTCCAGTGGTGGGTCGAGCGTATGCGCACCCAGCTGGAACTCTACGACCTGGTGCGCATCGACCACTTCCGTGGGTTCGTCGCCGCCTGGGAGATTCCGGCCGGGGAGAGGACCGCCGTCCACGGGACCTGGGTGCCCGGGCCGGGCGAACGGCTCTTCCGGCGCCTCGTGCAGGAGTTCGGCCCGCTCCCCGTGGTGGCAGAAGACCTGGGGACCATCACCGACGACGTGGTGGCGCTCCGCGAGGCGCTCGGTTTCCCCGGGATGAAGGTGTTGCAGTTCGCCTTCGGCGGTGATGCGCACAATCCCTACCTGCCCCACAACCACGAACCCGGTGCCGTGGTTTACACGGGGACGCACGACAACGACACCACCCTGGGTTGGTACCGGTCCCTGCAACCGCAGGTCCGCGATCACCTGGAGGCCTATGCACCCTCCGGGGAGCCCATGCCCTGGCGCCTGGTCCGCATGGCCCTGGCCTCGGTGGCGAGGCTGGCGGTGATTCCCATGCAGGACGTCCTCGCCCTGGGCTCCGAGGCGCGCATGAACACACCCGGGCGCCGGGGCGGGAACTGGCGCTGGCAATTCTCCTGGGAGCAGGTCGAGGAGGGACTCGCCGAACGGCTGCGCGAACTGAACCGGCTCTATGGAAGAGTGGACTGAACTTCCTTTACATCCCCTCACTGTTACATCCCCTCACTGTGCGACCCCCCTTGCGGAAAAGGGACAGGGTGAGGGGAAAAAAAACGGGAAGACGGAAGACGGAAGACGGAAGACAGAAGTCAGAAGTCAGAAGTCAGAAGTCAGAAGGCAGAAGGCAGAAGGCAGAAGGCAGAAGGCAGAAGGCAGAAGACTTCCAGCTTCTCTCCTCATACCCACAGCATGCAGCCGGTCTCGAACGGGTGGCTGAGCAGGCTGTGCCAGGGGTACATGCGGATCAGGTATTGCTGCAGGCCGGGCAAGGGCGGGGTGAGGCGCAGGATGAAGAGGGTCTCTCCCACTTCGTTGTGCCCGGCGGGCTCGAATTCGAAGCGGTGTCGGGGCTGGAAGCCGCCGTGTTCGTCCTCGGTGCCCACCACGCACTCGACCTTCACGTCGGCGGCGGCCAGCCCGTCGAGGTTTGCGGCCACCCGGATCTCGACCGACTCGCCGTTCATGATGGACTCGCGCGGGGAGCCGACCAGACGCAGGCGCACGTTGGGCCAGGTGGCGTAGACCTTGTGTTTCCAGGCGGCGAGATCGCGCGCGCCGGCATGACCGTGCTCGCTCAGCAGGCGGCCCTGGCGTGCAGCCTTCCCGTAGTAGTGGCGCACGTAGTCCATGACCATGCGCTGGGAGTTGAAGCAAGGCAGGATGGAACGGATCGAGGCCTTGGACATGCGCACCCAGCCCTCGGAGTAGCCGTGCCCGTCGTGGTCGTAGTAGAGCGGAATGACCTGCTGTTCGAGGATGTCCAGCAGTTCGTTGCCTTCTTCCCGGTCCCGGTAGGCGGGGTCCACGTTGGGGCCGTGGGGCGTGATGGCCCAGCCGTTCTCGCCGTTGTAGCCTTCTCCCCACCAGCCGTCGAGTACGCTGAGGTTGATCACGCCGTTGATCCCGGCCTTCTGCCCCGAGGTGCCGCTGGCCTCCATGGGATACTCCGGATTGTTGATCCACACGTCCACGCCGGTGACCAGCTTGCGCGCCAGGGCCATGTCGTATCCCTCGATGAGGAGGATGTGGCCGATGAACTCCGGCCGGCGCGCATACTCCTGGATGACGCGCATCAGTTCCTGGCCCGGCAGGTCGTTCGGGTGGGCCTTGCCGGCGAAGAGGAGCACCACCGGGCGCTCGGGATCCGTCAGCAGGCGGCGCAGACGCTCGGGGTCGGAGAAGATGAGGGTCGCCCGCTTGTAGGTGGCGAAGCGGCGGGCGAAGCCCAGCAGCAGCACGTCGGTCTCGTGCGGGGAGAGGAAACGCGTGGCCCGCTCGATGAAGGACTCGGCCAGGCCGTTGCGGCGGTACTGGCGGGTGATGCGCTTGCGTACGTCTTCGAGCAGCTCCGCCTTCAGTCCCTGGCGGATGGACCAGAAACTGTGGGAAGGGATCTCGTCGATGCGTTGCCAGTACTCGGCGTTGAGCAGCTCGTTGCGCCATTCGCGGCCGAAGCGCATGTCGAAGGTGTTCGACCAGTCCCGCGCGATGAAGGTGGGCACATGCACGCCGTTGGTGACATGGCCGATGGGGTTTTCCTCCGGCGGGACCTGGGGCCAGATGTAGGCCTCCATGCGTGAGGCCACGCCGCCGTGGATACGGCTGACGCCGTTGTGGAAACGGGAACCGCGCAGGGCGAGCGCGGTCTGATTGAATCCCCCCACGTTCTGCGGACTCGAGCCGAGGCTGAGGAAGGTGTCCATGTCGATGCCCAGCTCTTCGACGTATTGCCCGAAATAGATGCGCATCAGCTCGTGGTCGAAGATGTCGTGGCCGGCCGGTACCGGAGTGTGGGTGGTGAACACCGTGGCGGCGGCCACCGACTCGAGTGCCTCCTGGAACGCCAATCCTTCCGAGGCGACCAGTTCCCGGACCCGCTCCAGGACCAGGAAGGCGGCGTGGCCCTCGTTGATGTGCCAGACGGTGGGTGCGTGGCCCAGGGCACGCAGCGC
>RFHK01000129.1 GCA_003695825.1 Gammaproteobacteria bacterium
CAGGGTGTGGTGGTCCTGGACGGCGCGGGCCGGATCGTCTATGCCAACCACGCCGCCTGCCAGATCGCCGGGCGTGCCCCGGACGAGCTCGAGGGCCGCTATGTGCTGGACGGGCTGATCGATCCCGAGCGCCACGATAGTGCCGCCCTTGCTGCGGTGATGGATGCCCTGGCCCGGGAGGGCCGGTGGCGGGGTGAGCTGTGGCTGCAGCGGCCCGACGGCAGCAGCTGTCCGCTGTGGCTGTACCTGCGCCGGCTTTCCGGGGACGAGGCTGGGGGGGACCGGGTGGTGGCCGTGTTCACCAATGTCGAGGAGCTGTTGCTGGTCCGCCAGCAGCTGGAGGAGCTGGCCTTTCACGACACGCTCACGGGTCTGGCGAACCGGGCGAGCCTTCAGAACCAGCTGCACCGTCTGCTAGCCCAGGCTGCGCGGCACAACCGGTGTGTCGCTGTCCTGTTTGTGGATCTCAACCGCTTCAAGGCGATCAATGACACCTGTGGCCATGCCGTCGGCGACGGGGTGCTGAAGGCCGTTGGCCGCCGGCTCGGCCAGATCCTGCGGGCCGAGGATGTGATCGCCCGCATCGGGGGCGATGAGTTTGTGGTGGTGCTGGCGGGCGAGGACCGCCGGAGCACCACGCGCCAGGCGCGCGATGTGGCGAGCAAGATCCTGCGCGCCATCGAGGAGCCCATCGTGCTGGGTGATCAGCATTTTCACGTCTCGGCCGCCATCGGGGTTGCGCTGTTCCCGGACGATGCGCGCCACCCCCAGGAGCTCATCCGCCTCGCTGATGCCACCATGTACCAGGCCAAGCGGTCCCGCCAGGGGCGCTTGCGTTTCTACTCGCGGCGGCTGGAGCGGGAGCTGCTGCGCCGGTCGCAGATCGAGCACGGGCTGCGCCGGGGGCTCGAGCGCGGCGAGTTTCGGCTGGTGTATCAGCCCCAGGTCTCGCTGCGCAACGGCCGGATCCTGGGCGTGGAGGCGCTGGTGCGCTGGCGTGCGGGGCAGGGGCGGGAGATCCCGCCGGCCGACTTCATTCCCATCGCCGAGGAGACGGGCTTCATCGTGGAGCTCGGGCGCTGGGTGCTGGAGGAGGCCTGCCGGCAGCTGGCTGCCTGGTGTGGCGCCGAGGGGCTGGGGGCGGCGGCGCCGGCCTACGTGGCGGTGAATGTCTCGGCCAGGGAGCTGGCGGTCCCAGGCTACCGGCGCCAGGTCCTGGAGACCCTGGAGCGCTTCGGCCTGAAGCCCGGGCAGCTGGAGCTGGAGGTCACCGAGACGGCCCTGGTGCGAACGCGCGGGGCGGGCATGCGCCAGCTCGTGGCCCTGCGCGATGCGGGGGTCTCCATCGCCATCGATGATTTCGGCACCGGCTATTCCTCGCTGGGGCGGCTGCAGGAGCTGCCGGTCCGGACCCTGAAGATCGACCAGGGCTTTGTGCGGCCGATGCTGGAGGACCCCAAGCGGCTCGCGATCACCAAGGCCACGGTGGAGCTGGCTAGGACGCTCGGGCTCCTGGTCTGTGCCGAAGGGGTGGAGACCGAGGAGCACCTGGAGGCCCTGTGGTCCATGGGCTGCGACCTCGCCCAGGGCTACTACATCGCCAGGCCCCTGGCGCCGGCCGAGCTCGAGCGCTGGCCGGCGGCGGAGTCGCTGGCCGAGACCGGCGCCCTGCGGGGCGTCGAGGGGCCGGGCCAGTGAGCGGCGGGCCTTCCGAGGGGGAGGCTCAAGAATGGCCGGGGGCGTCCGATCCTCTCCGTTGATAGGGGGGCGGAGCGAGAGGAGTCGGGCTATGAAGTGGATGCGCCGTTTCACCCTGCGCGGCCAGCTGCTGGCCACCGGGACGCTGCTGGTGGTGGTGATTGGAATCGCGGGCCTGGCCAACTGGCGGACGCTGGAGGGCCTGGCGGGCGACATGGCCGCCCTGGCCGAGGCCGCCAAGACCCAGGCGCTCTTCAACGAGGCGCGCTATCACGTCGTCCAGGTCCAGCAGTTCCTGACGGACGTGGGGGCGACCCACGACCCGGGCGGTTTCGAGGAGGCGCGGCAGAACCTGGAGGAGGGGCTCGCCACCATCGAGGAGATGTCGCGCAGGATGCCGGAGCACGCCAAGGAGCTGGAGGCGTTCGGTGCGCACCTGAAGGAGCTGCACGCCACGGGGGTGGCCATGGCCAAGGCCTATATCAACGAGGGCCTCGAGGCCGGCAACCGGCTGATGAAGGACCCGGTGAACGGGCTGGATGCGGCGAGCGAGCGCCTGGACCAGGACATCGATGCCCTGGGGAAGGCGGTGGAGCGGCACCTGGCGGAGGCCTTTGGGGTGCTGATGCGCCGGGCGCAGGTCGTCGGGCGGATCGCCCTGGTGGCGGGGGCGGTGGTGCTGGTCTGGACGATCGTCTCGCTCGCGGTGCTGCATGCGCGGATCGGTCCTGGGTTTGGGCATCTGCTGGCCATGCTCCAGGGCCTGAACCGGCATGATGGGGACTACACGCGGCGGCTGGAGGTGCAGGGCCGGGACGAGTTTGCCAAGGTGTGCGAGGAGTTCAATCGCTTCCTGGAGCGGGAGCAGGGGCTGATCCAGCGGGTCCTGCAGGTCTCGGGCAACTTCGTGGCGACCTCCGAGGCGCTGACCCGGGAGCTCGGGACGCTCGCCGAGGGCGTGCACAAGCAGCGCGATGCGGCCGAGCGGATGGGGGCGGCGATGCAGGAGATGACGGCGGCGACCCATGAGGTGGCGCAGCACGCGGGGCGGGCGTCGGAAGGGGCGCAGCAGGCCGACGGTGCGGCCCGGGAGAGCCGCCAGATCGTGCAGGCGGCGATGGACCGGGTGCGGCAAGGGGCCCGGGAGCTGGAGGCGGCGACCGAGACGGTGAACGAGCTCGCCCGGCAGAGCGAGGAGATCGGCTCGGTGCTGGAGACCATCCAGGAGATCGCGGAGCAGACCAATCTGCTGGCCCTGAATGCCGCCATCGAGGCGGCGCGGGCCGGGGAGCAGGGCCGCGGCTTTGCCGTGGTGGCGGACGAGGTGCGGACCCTGGCCGGGCGCACGCAGCAGTCCACCCAGGAGATCCAGGGGACCATCGAGCGCCTGCAGGCGGGCGTGTCCATGGCCATCGAGGCGATGCGCCGGGGCCGGGTGCACACCGACAGCAGCGTGGAGCAGTCGGCGGCGGTGGAGCAGGTGCTGGAGAAGGTGACGGCGGCGGTGTCGCAGATCCGGCAGATGAATGCCCAGATCGCGGCGGCGGCGGAGCACCAGCGCGAGATCGCCACCAACATCGACGGCCACGTGGCGGCGGTGCGGGAGGTGGCCGCGAGCAACGCCTCGATCGCCGAGAGTGTCCAGGCGGAGATCGGGTCGCTGGGCCGCGTGAGCGGGGAGACCCAGGAGACGCTGGGGCGCCTGAAGGTCTGAGGGCGGAGGGACCCGGCCGGGCGGTCCGGCGAGGCAGCCGGCGGGCGGGTAGGCAGGAGAGCTAAGGAAGGGGGCAAGCGTGAGCGGAGCGGAGGCCAAGCCCGGCTTTCTGCGCTCGGTGGACGAGCGGACGCGGATGGCCGGCGCGAACAAGTTCGAGGTGCTGCTGTTCTCCCTCGGGAAGGAGGAGGAATCGGGCCAGGAGGAGACCTTCGGCATCAACGTGTTCAAGGTCCGGGAGGTGATGGTGCTCCCGCCGCTGGTCAAGGCGCCCCGCAGGCCCGGGGCGGTGGCCGGCATGGTCAGCCTGCGCGGGGAGATGATCCCGGTGATCGACCTGCCGGGCTATTGCGGCTTCCGCAGGACGCGCCAGCCTGGGGTGCTGATCGTCACGGAATACAACCAGCGGGTCCAGGGTTTTATCGCCGAGTCGGTGGAGACCATCGTCCGGCTGGAGTGGGATGCGGTGCATCGGCCGCCCGACATACTCGAGGGGCAGTACGGGGGGCTGGTGAATGCCGTCGCCGAGTTTGGGACCGACAGGGTGGCGATGATCCTGGACGTGGAGAAGGTCCTGGCGGACATGGCGGGCGTCTACGACGAGGAGAAGCTTGCTGACGACCTGCCGAAGGTGCCCGAGGGCACGACGGTGCTCTTTGCGGACGACTCGGCGGTGGCGCGGCAGCAGGTGGAGCGGGTCCTGAGTGCGATGGGGGCCCGGTCGGTGGTGTGCAGCTCGGGGCGGGAGCTGCTGGAGCGTCTGGCGGGCCTCAAGGAGGAGGCGGCGCGGAAGGGGCGGCGGCTGGCGGACTGTGTCCCGGTGGTGCTGACCGACATCGAGATGCCCGAGGCGGACGGCTACGTGGTCACGCGGTCGATCAAGGAGGATCCGGCGTGCGAGGGGATGGTGGTGCTGCTGCACTCGTCCCTGTCGTCGGAGGCGAATCGGGCGATCGGGGAGCAGGTCGGGGCGGACGGTTACGTGGCGAAGTTTGACGCCAAGGCCCTGGCCGAGGCCGTTGTGGAGGCCGTGGCACGCCGCAGGGGCGAGCAGGGGCGGCCGAGAGCGGACCAGGAGGCCCGCGCAGCCGGGGCGCGACAAGGGTGAGGGTCTGAGGGCGCACCGGCGCCGGTAGGATGCCGGCCGAGGCGCTGACGGTGCCGGGCGGTCAGGCGTGGGGGCTCTCGGCCTGCCCGAAGGCCACCTGGGTGAGCTCGTGGCAGCGGCTGATCCGCTGCAGGAAGCGCCCGAAGCGGCGGCGCACCCGCGCCTCGGTGGGCG
>RFHK01000018.1 GCA_003695825.1 Gammaproteobacteria bacterium
GTGGCCTTCCCCTCGCCGCGATCCTGGGAATTCGCCCACCGGGCCCTCAAGAAGTTCGACGGTCAGCCCCAGCTCCTCGCCGAGGCCCTCCAGGCCTGCGTCGGTCCGGCCGCCGGGATCGAGCTGGCGGCCTTCGTGGACAATCTGGACCGGCTCCCCGACATCGATGCCATCGTGCGTGGGGAGTCGGCCGAGGTGCCGGAGGAGACGGACCTGCAGTATGCCGTGGCCAGCGCCCTGGTGGGGCGGGCCATCCGCCACCGGGACGCCCCCGATGCCCAGGAGGTCTGGGGACGCATCATCGAGTACGCCGGGCGTTTCCCCGACCGGGAGATGGGGGTCATGCTGATCTCCGACATGCACCGGGCGATCGGCCAGGACCTCTTCTCCGTGCCCCAGTTCGCGCAATGGGCGCGGGCCGTGGCGGACGTGATGCTCTTCGATGCCCGCAAGACCGGCTCCTAGCGGCCAGGGAACCATGTCTGGGCAGGACGTCGAGACCAAGCTCAGCGCGGCGCGTACCCGGCTGATCCTGGACCGCCCCTTTCTCGGGGCGCTGGTGCTGCGCCTGCCGATGGTCGCCGGCGACCCGAGATGGTGCCGCACCACGGCGACCGACGCCCGCCGCTTCTACTACAACCCCGAGTACATCCGGTCCCTGTCCCTGGAGCAGACCGAGTTCGTGCTCGCCCACGAGGCGCTCCACTGCGCGCTCTCCCACTTCGCCCGCCGCGGGCATCGTATCAAGCACCAGTGGGATCTGGCCTGCGACCTGGCCATCAACCCCCTGCTGGTGCGCGACGGGCTCGAACCGCCACCGGGCGCCCTCTGTCTCGACGAGTTCGCGGGCATGACGGCCGAGGAGATCTATCCCCAGGTGGCCGACATGCCCGACACCGAGACCCTGGACGCGCATCTCTACGACCACGAAGACAGCGACGCCCGCCAGGGGGAGGGCCGCGGCGAGGGATCCAGGGAGCCGGACGACGGGCAGGGCGGAGAGGCCTCCCAGGCCGAGCTCGACCGGCAACTCGGGGGTGCGCCCCAGCCGAAACCCTTGACCGAGGCGGAGCGCGAGCAGCTCCAGGTGCAGTGGCAACAGCGGCTCGCCGGTGCCGCCCAGGCGGCCCAGCAGGCCGGCAAGCTCGGCGGCGGGCTGGCACGCCTGGTCGACGAACTGCTGGCGCCGAAGCTGCCCTGGCGCAGCCTGCTGGCCCAGTACATGAACAGCATCGCGCGCGACGACTACAACTATGCGCGCCCCTCGCGAAGGGAAGGGGACGCCATTCTGCCCAGCCTGCGCAGCCTCCAGGTGGACGTGGTGGTGGCGATCGACACCAGCGGTTCCATTCGCCCCGAGGAGATGCAGGAATTCGTCTCCGAGCTCGACGCCCTCAAGGGGCAGGTACGGGGGCGCATCACCCTGCTGGCCTGTGACGCCCGGCTGGCCGACGATGGGCCCTGGGTATTCGAACCCTGGGAGGAATTTCGCCTGCCCCGGCGGTTCACGGGCGGCGGGGGGACCAGTTTCCGGCCTGTCTTCGAGTGGATCGAGCGGCAGGACAGGCCGCCCGACCTGGTGGTCTACTTCACGGATGCCGAGGGCGAGTTTCCCGAGCGTGAACCGGCCGTGCCCGTGATCTGGCTGGTCAAGGGCAAGCGGCCGGTTCCCTGGGGTCGGCGCATTCAGCTCAACTGACGCAGCCGGACCGCCGGCCCCCGCCTTCCTTGCATTCCCCCAGGGGCCCATATAGGCTTGAGAAGGTTGCGCCGTCGGCATTTCGACGGCCGCTGCCGAGGGGCTGGAGACGCGATGGCCAATACGAAGAAACCGGGTTGCCCGGAGCACCTGCGCCCCGCGGCCGACCTGCGTCGCCGCATCGAGCAGGTCTACGAGCTCCCCCCCATGCCGGAGATGGCCCGTCGGATCATTGCACTGCGCGATGACCCGGACGCCACCGTGGCCGACCTCGCCGCCATCGTCGAACTCGATCCCAGCCTGGCCGCCCAGGTGGTGCGCCACGCCACCTCCCCCTATTACGGCTACCGCGGCAAGATCCGCTCCATCCAGGACGCCATCACGCGGGTACTCGGCTTCGACCTGGTGCTCAACATGGCCCTCGGCCTGGCGGCCGTCAAGGCCTTCCGCAACCCGGTCGAGGGCCCGTTGGGCCTGCATGCCTTCTGGCGGCATGCCGTCTACAGCGCCTGCCTGGCCCAGGCCCTGGCCCGCGAGGTACCCGAGGCGCGGCGTCCCGAGCCGGGGCTCGCCTACCTGGCCGGGCTGCTGCACAACTTCGGCTTTCTCCTGCTTGGCCACCTCTTTCCCCCCGAGTTCAAGCTGCTCAACCGCCTGGTGGCGGCCAATCCCGACAAGCCGGTCAGTGCCCTGGAGAAGTGCGTGCTTGGCATGGGACAGGCGCAGGACGTGCTGGAGATGGGGCACGCCGCGCTCGGGGCCTGGCTCATGCAGCACTGGGGGATGCCCGAGGAGATCGTGGTCAGCCTGCGGGAACACCACGATCCCGACTATGCCGGTCCCCATGCCGTCTACGCCCAGCTGGTGCTGCTCACCGACCGCCTGCTCAAGCGCATGGGGATCGGCGAGGCTTGTGCGACCACGCTGCCCGAGACCTCGCTCGAGGTCACCGGTCTCGACGAGGCCACCTGCGAGGCCGTGCTCGAGCACCTGCGCGAGGAGGCAGCCGATCTCGACGCCATGGTACGCCAGCTCACCCGGGGCTGAAGCCGCTTGCAAAAGCCCGACGCCGGCGGGATACTGCCGGGCCGTTGTTTTCGTACACGGAAATTCTGTGAGGAGCGATCGATGCGGATCATTCTGTTGGGACCGCCCGGTGCCGGCAAGGGGACCCAGGCCCAGTTCATCAAGGAAAAGCTCGGTATCCCCCAGATCTCGACCGGCGACATGTTGCGCGCGGCCGTCGCCGCCGGCACGGAGTTGGGCAAGAAGGCCAAGAAGATCATGGACGAAGGGGGACTGGTGCCGGACGAGCTGATCCTTGACCTGGTCAGGGAGCGGATCGCCCAGCCCGACTGCGCCCAGGGGTTCCTGCTCGACGGTTTTCCGCGTACCGTGCCCCAGGCGGAGGCGCTCAAGGACATGGGCGTGAAAATCGACGCCGTGGTGGAGATCGCGCTCGACGACGAGGAGATCGTGCGGCGCATGAGCGGGCGGCGCGTCCACCCGGCCTCCGGCCGTACCTACCACGTCGTCTTCAATCCGCCGAAGGTCGAGGGCAAGGACGACGTCACCGGCGAACCGCTCATCCAGAGGGACGACGACCGCGAGGAGACGGTGCGCAAGCGCCTGGAGGTGTATCACCAGCAGACGGAACCGCTGGTCGAGTTCTACCGCAAGTGGGCCGAGAGTGGGGACCCCGACGCCCCGAAATACATCCGCATCGACGGCAGCGGCACGGTGGACGGCGTGCGCGAGGCCATTTTCCAGGCGCTGGGCGTGTCCTGATCCCCGGCGTTCCACCGCGGATCGAACCCAGGCATCGCGCAGGGCGGGCGGTGCCGTCCGTTCCGCCTTGCGCGACACAGGGCCCGGGACCGGTGCAGCACGCGGACGGAGGCGTCAGGAAACCGGCATTCGTTGCCGGCTTTCCGCGCGGTTCAAGGCCCCGGAAGCCGGATAAAATGTAGGAAAATGGCAGGCACCCTTGTAATCCTGGGCTTACAAGTTCCCCCCTCGGGCGGTTGCGAAAAGGCCGTGCTTCACCGAATCCCGTGTCGGGAATCTTGGTGAAACAAGTACATAGCAGTTCATTTGATAAAACGGTCACAAAATTGCTGTTGCGGGATCGCAACAGTCTAGCCGGCGCCTGCCGGGCATCGGGACACGCCGGCGCGCTCGCAGCGTTGTCTGGCGGCCTCAAACCCGCTAACGTAGACGGAAATCACGTGGAACGAAGAGGACGCTGCCCTCCAGAGCATAACCAGGCAGCCCGAACTCGCCCCTTGCCGTACCATTCCCTTTCGAATGGCGGCCCGAGGAAACCGCTGGCAGGTCACTTCGCACAGGGACGTGGTGTGGAGAGAGCCACGACATGGCCAATGCGTTCGATCGACAAGCGATGGGCGAGGCACCCATCCAGCAGAAGATCCTGGCGCTGCTCGAGGGTCTGCGTCAGACCGCGGCCGGGCGGGTGATCCATGCCCAGGTGGCCCAGATGCTCGACGCCTGGCGGAAGGAGACCGAGGCCTCCGTCGAGCTCTATGCCGCCATCGTGGACCTGCTGCTCGACGGCTGGGCGCTGCAACTGGATCCCGACGCACCCCTGCGCGTGCACCTGCAACTGCTCCGCACCCGCCTGCGTCCACCCTTGCATGCCTCCGAGCTCGACCTGCTGCGCCGCCTGGTGGAGCAGCTCACCCTGAACCCGGCACCCGACGAGACCCTCCAGCGGGCCGTGCTGGAACCCCTGCTCGAGAGCTTCGGCCTGCTCGAGGGGCGGGGCAAGCGGCCGTCCGCGTCGGCGACGGGCGGTCCGGCCGCCGATGCCCCAAGCGCGGCCGGTGCAGCCCCCTCGAGCGAAGGGGACTCGGGCCGACCCCCGGCGGCGGGGATCCGTCCGCCACGGCTGCAGCGCCGGTCCACCACCCGAGCGTCCTCTCCAGGACCGGATCGCGCCCCCGGGGCGGCGGACGCGGGCGAGGTGGGCACGGAGCACGACCTGCTGCGCAACCACGGCATCCAGGCCCTCCAGGCCGACCTCGACCGGGAGGTGGAATCGGCACTCGCGCGCAACCAGGAGTTCGGTGTCCTGCTGGACGTGGTGCACAACGAGCTGCAACAGGCCGGGGACATCGAGAAACTCGAGGACCTGCGCTGGACGCTGATCCGCGAGGTGGAGAAGCTGCGCGAGGGGCATCGCAAGCTCGTCGAGCGCATGGACGCCACCCAGGAATACCTGCGCCTGCTCGAGCAGGGCAGCCGCCAGCTCAGCGACGAGCTCATTCGCACCCGGTTGCTGAGCCTCACCGACGAGCTCACCGGGCTGTCGAACCGCCGTGCCTTCCTGCGCCGCCTGGAGGACGAGGTGGCGCGCGCCAAGCGGTACGGGTTCCCGCTCTCCCTGGTGCTCATCGACCTGGACTTCTTCAAGGAAGTCAACGACCGGTACGGCCATGCCGCCGGGGACGAGGTGCTGCGCGTCTATGCCCGCAACATCCTGTCGATCTTCCGCCACCACGACCTCGTCGCCCGTTACGGCGGAGAAGAATTCGCCGTGCTGCTGCCCAACACCGGGCTCGAGGGCGCAAGGCGGGCGCTCGAGAAGGTGCAGCGCCGCTGCCGCGAGACCCGCTGGCAGACCGACGGGGACATTCATCCCGTGCCCACCTTCTCCGCCGGGCTCGCGCTCTACAAGCCGGGGGAGACCCCGAGCGCCTTCATCGAACGGGTCGACAAGGCACTCTACCGCGCCAAGCGGCTGGGGCGCGACCGTATTGAGATCGACATGACCTACCGCATCGACGAGGAGGAGAGGATCACCCGCGCCCGGGAACGGGGGAACCGGAAGCAGGAAGAATGACCCCGGTCAAGGCGGGGACAGGCCCGTTGTCGCATCCTTCCTCGTCAATGCATCGAGGCGAAGGCGCCGGGTGCGTCGCGATCCTCGGCGCACAGTGCAGCATGGGCTGCGAGGCGTTTTTCGCGTACACTTCCTTTCCCCCTCGAGACTGGAGAACGTTACGTGGCAACCGTTGAACTGACCAAGGACAATTTCGATGAGGTCGTCTCCGGCAACGACATCGTGATCATCGACTTCTGGGCCCCCTGGTGCGCCCCCTGCCGGAATTTCGCACCCATCTTCGAGGCCGAGTCCGAAAGGCACGACGACGTCGTCTTCGCCAAGGTCAACACCGAAGAAGAGCGCGAGCTGGCGGCCCATTTCCAGATCCGCTCGATCCCCACCCTGATGATCTTCCGCGAGAAGATCATCATCTTCGCGCAGCCCGGCATGCTGCCGGCCAACGTGCTCACCGAACTGGTCGAGAAGGCGAAGGCCCTGGACATGGACGAGGTCCGGCGCCAGATCGCCGAACAGGAACAGCAGGGGGCCGGTTGACGCCGGCGGGCTCGCCCGCACAGTGCACCCGGGCGGAAACGGGCATGGATCGATTGCTCGGAATGCCGGCGGGTTGTGGAGGGCTCGGTGAGTGCACTATGCAGGCTACGCGTGCGGCGTGAAGGCGATACGGACCACTTCGCGGTAGGTTCGCACGAAGTGCACTTCGAGTCCCTCCACGATGTGTTCCGGCAGTTCCTCGTAGTCGCGGCGGTTGGCCGCCGGTAGGATCACTTCGTCGATGCCGTTGCGGCGCGCCGCGACGATCTTCTCCCGGATGCCGCCCACGGCCAGCACCCGCCCGGTGAGGGTGAGTTCGCCGGTCATGGCCAGCGGCCGTTGAATGCGCTCGTTGCGGGCGAGCGAGAGCAGCGCCGTGGCCATGGTGATGCCGGCCGAGGGGCCGTCCTTGGGCGTGGCCCCTTCCGGGACGTGGAGGTGTACGAAGGCCTCGTCGAAGAAACCGGGATCGCCACCGAATTCCTTCAGGTGCGAGGCAATGTAACTGTAGGCGATCTCGGCGGACTCCTTCATCACGTCGCCGAGCTGCCCGGTGAGCTTGAATCCCCGGTGCTTGGTGTGGACGCGGGTGGCCTCGATGTTGAGGGTGGCGCCCCCCAGCGGGGTCCAGGCCAGCCCGGTGACGATACCCACGCCCGTGAACGGCCGCTCCCTGCGGTAGACGGGCTTGCCCAGGTAGGTTTCGACGTCGCCGGTTCCGATGCGCCGCTTGCGTGGGCGTGTGCCGCCCGCCTCGACCTGTTCCACCGCCAGCTTGCGCAGGATCTTGCGCAACAGCTTCTCCAGGTTGCGCACCCCGGCCTCGCGGGCATAACCCTCGATGATGCGGCGCAACGCGGCCTCGGTGATCGAGACGGCGCCCGGGTCCATGCCGGCGTCGCGCAGGATCCTCGGCCAGAGGTGGTTGCGCGCGATGCGGACCTTCTCCTCGGTGATGTACCCGGCGAGGTGGATCACCTCCATGCGGTCGAGCAGGGGGGCGGGGATGGTGTCGAGCTGGTTGGCGGTGCAGATGAAGAGCACGCGCGAGAGGTCCACCCGCACGTCCAGGTAGTGGTCCAGGAACTCGCTGTTCTGCTCCGGGTCGAGCGCCTCCAGCAGGGCCGAGGCCGGGTCGCCCAGGTAGGAGGCCCCGACCTTGTCGATCTCGTCGAGCATGATCACCGGGTTGGCCACCTCGGCCTCCTTGAGGGCCTGCACGAACTTGCCGGGCATGGCGCCGATGTAGGTGCGCCGGTGGCCCTTGATCTCGGACTCGTCGCGCATGCCGCCGAGGCTGAAGCGGTAGAAGCGCCGCCCCAGGGCACGGGCGATGGAACGGCCGATGGAGGTCTTGCCCACGCCCGGTGGGCCTACCAGCAGCAGGATGGAGCCGGCGACCTCGCCGCGCAGGCGGGCGAGCGCCAGGAACTCGATGATGCGTTGCTTGATGTCCTCGAGCCCGTCGTGGTCCTCGTCGAGCACGCGGCGGGCATGGTCGAGATCCAGGTTGTCCTCGGAGTATTTCCCCCAGGGCATGCTGGTGAGCCAGTCCAGGTAGTTGCGCGTCACCGCGTACTCGGGAGAGCCGGATTCCAGCACCGAGAGTTTCTGGAGTTCTTCCTCGAAACGCTTCTGCACCGCCTCGGGAACCTCCAGGGCCTTCATGCGGGCCTCGAAGCGTTCGATGTCGGCGGTCTTGTCGTCCTTCTCGATGCCCAGTTCCTGCTGGATGGCCTTGAGCTGCTCGCGCAGGAAGAACTTGCGCTGCTGCTCGGAGAGGTTTTCCTCCACCTGCTGGCGGATCTCGACCTGCAGGCGCGCCACCTCCAGCTCCTTCTTGATGAGCACCAGGACCTTCTTCATGCGCTCGAGCACGTCCACGGTGTCGAGCACTTCCTGGAGCTCCTCCGCCGAGGCGGTGGTGAGGCTGGCGGCGAAGTCGGTCAGCGAGGAGGGTTCGTTCGGGTTGAAGCGGTTCAGGAAGAACTTCAGTTCCTCGCTGTAGAGCGGGTTGAGCGGCACCAGCTCCTTCAAGGTATTGATGATGGCGATGGCATAGGCCTTGAGCTGGTCCGGTTCCCCGAGCACGTCCTCGGGGTAGTCGGCGCGCACAAGGAAAGGCGGGCGGTCGGTCAGCCATTCCAGTACGCGAAAGCGACGGATGCCTTCGGCGATGAACTGGATCTTGCCCTCGTTGCGCATGGGGTGGTGCACGCGCACCACGGTGCCCATGGCATGGAAGTCCGCCGGCCCGGCTTCCTCGGCAGGCCGCTTGTCCTTGACCAGGAGCAGGCCGACGAGGTGATGGGCCGTCTCCCCCACCGCCGAGAGCGTGCTCAGCCAGGGATCGTCGTTCATCAGCACGGGCACGCCCTGCGCGGGAAAGAAGGGACGCTCGATGAGCGGCAACACGTGCAGGGTGCCCGGCAGCACGTCCTCGGGACGCACCAGCTCGCCGTTGGCCGCGGCCTCGCCGGCGGCGCGGGTGTCGTCCGTCCGCGCGCTCTCCGGGGGCGTGCCTTCGGAACGCTCGGTCATCTTCCGGTTTCCTCCTTCGCGGTTTCTCAACCCCCGTCCCATGCAGGCAATATGGGGGTGGGGCGGGGCCGTTTCATCCGGCGCTCACGGCAGGCCGCAGAAGGGTTCCACGCGCACCCGTGCTCCCGCCTCGACGTGCGCCGCCTCGGGCGGCAACACGATGAAACAGTCTGCGCCCCGGAACGAGGTCATCACGTGCGAGCCCTGGGCCCCGTTGGGGCGCACCCGCAAAGCGCCCTGGGCGTCCCGTTCCAGGCGGCCGCGCAGGTATTCCTGGCGGCCCGGGTGCCGGTCGATGGGTTCGGCCAGCGGGACTTCCAGGGCCAGCGGGGGGCGGGGTTCGGTACCGGAGAGCTTCTCGAGGGCCGGGCGCACGAACTGCATGAAGGTCACCAGGGTGGAGACGGGGTTACCGGGCAGGCCGAAGAAGAGCGTAGAGCCGATGCGGCCCACGGCCAGGGGCTTGCCGGGCTTGATGCGAATGCGCCAGAGGTCGAGTTCTCCCAGCCGTTCCACCGTCTCCTTGACGTAGTCGGCCTCCCCCACCGAGACCCCACCGGAGGTGACCACGGCATCGGCCAGGGCGGCGGCCTCGCCCAGCCGCTGCTCGGTGGCGGCCCGGTCGTCCGGCAGGATGCCGAGATCGTGGAGCTCGACGCCCAGCCGTTGCAGGGCGGCGCGCAGCACCTGGCGGTTGCTGTCGTAGATCTCTCCCGGGGCGAGCGGGCGGCCGGGGGGTACCAGCTCGTCGCCGGTGGAGAAGAAGGCCACCCGGGCGCGGCGCCGGACGGGGACCTCGCTCACGCCCACGGACGCGAGCAGCCCGATGTCCGCCACGCCCAGGCGGTGGCCGGCCGGCAGCACGGTGGTCCCGCGGCGGAGGTCCTCGCCGGCCCGGCGGACGTGTTCCGCGGGCCGGTGTTCTCCCTCGACGAACAGGGTCTCGCCCTCGAGGCGGGTTTGTTCCTGCATGACCACGGTATCGGCGCCCGCGGGCAAGGGTGCCCCGGTCATGATGCGCACCGCCTCCCCGGGACCGACGTGCCCGTCGAAGGGTGCACCTGCCAGGGCACGGCCCACCACCCGCAGGGGAGTCCCGGCGGCGAGGTCGGCATGGCGCACCGCGTAGCCGTCCATGGCGGAGTTGTCGAACGCCGGGACGTCGATGGGCGAAGCGACGTCGACGGCCAGTACCCGGTCCAGCGCACCGGCGAGGGGCACGTACTCGGTACCGGAGACCGGCCGCACGCGCTCGAGGATGCGCGTGCGGGCCGTCTCCACCGGGATCAGGGAGGTTTTCGGCGTGGCGCAGCAGTCCTGGGTCATGGGGCGTTCTCCTTGCGGATCGGCAGGGTGTTGACGAGGAACTCGGCGATCGCCTCCACGGCATCGGGAGCGAAGCAGGGCAGGCCGAGGTCGGGGCAGTCGTCGGAGACGACCGCGATCCAGTGGCCGTCGTTCTCGGGCAGGGGCTTGCCGGTCGCCGCACGGTGTACCAGCAGCCGCGGCAGCGCCCCGTGCTTGAAGCCCTCCACCAGGACCAGATCGAGCTCGGCGGGATCGAAGTGTGCCAGGAGCGCGGCGAGGTCCGGCGGGGTGGGCGGGTGCACTTCCCGGATCCAGGCGATGCGGTGCGGGGAGGCCACGAGGGTCTGCACGGCCCCGGCCCGGCGCAACCGGTCGCTGTCCTTGCCCGGGCGGTCGATGTCGAAATCGTGGTGGGTCTGCTTGAGGACCCCGACGCGAATACCCCGGGCGGTGAGCACCGGGATCAGGCGTTCGAGCAGCGTGGTCTTGCCGCTGCCGCTCCAGCCGGCCACGCCGAGCACGGGCAGGGTCATGCGAGCACGGCCCCGGCGGCCGCCGCCTCTTCGGGGCGGTTGAGATTGGTGAACCATTCCGGGTGATCGCTGCAGTCCACGACCCGTGCGCCCAGGCCCTGGAGCCAGGCATCGAAGCCGTGGCGCCCGCCGGCCAGTGCCGCGCGAAGTGCCGCGTGGGTACGGCGGTGCAGCAGCGAGAAGGTGGGGTGGCGGCGCCCCCCCGCCGCTGCCACCAGCGCCTTGTCTCCGGGCCGCCGGGCCGCGAGCAGGCGGTCGAGCAGCGCCACCTGGACACCGGGTGCATCGCACGGCAGCACCAGCAGCCACTCCCCGTCCATGCGCTTCATGGCCTCGTGGATCCCGGCCAGGGGACCGGCGCCGGGATAGTCGACGTCGGGCAATACCGGGTGGCCGTAGGCGCGGTAGGCCGCCAGCGAGCGGTTGGCGCTGACGAAGACGTTCCGCGCGCGGGCCTCCAGGACGCGCAAGGGGTATTCCGCCAGGGGACGGCCGCGTACCTGCAGCCGGCCCTTGTCGATGCCGCCCAGGCGCGTGGCGCGCCCGCCGGCGAGCAGTACCGCCTCGATGTCCCCGCTTGCGGTAGGCATGGCTCGTTGCTCCGCGGCCTCCTGCGGTTGCCGGATGGGGATTATACGCATCCTTCCACGCCGGCACGGGGGCGTGGTTGACCCGGATCAAGCGGCCCCGATGGTGCTACACTCGCCCGGGACCGGACCGGTGGGAGAAGCGTCATGCGCTGGAAGCCAGCCCGCAGAGTGCGCAGCAGGAAACGGGCAGCACGAACCGTACCCGTGCCAAGCTCCCTCGAGACCTACGCAACCTGCTGTGATTCCGAACAATCGATCCTTGCCCGCTTTCGCCTGGGTGCACTGAGCGGGCGCGCCCGGGGTTGCATCGGGTTGCTGTGCGTCCTGGGGATGCTGGTCGCGACGGCACGGGCGGAGACCCCTACTCCGCCCACGGGGCGCATCACCTTCGAGGTGCGCCTGCACCGCGAGGCCGTCGCCGACCGCATGGTCGTGCGCCTGGAGGCCCGGGTCCGCGGCGAAGACCCGTCCCAGGTGCAGGAACGGCTCAACGCCCGCATGCAGGCGGCCCGCCGAAGCGCCGGGTCCGATTCCGGGCTGACGATCACCACCGGGAGCTACCGGCTCCGGCCCGCGTACCGCAAGGGACAGCCGGCCGGCTGGGTGGGAACCCAGGAACTGATCCTGGAGGGCAGCGACCTCGCCCGGCTGGCCGTGGTCATGGGGCGCCTGCAGGGCCTCGGCCTGGCCGTGGTGGACGTACACTCCCGCCTCTCGCCCGCACTGCGCCGGCGCCTCGAAGGGGCCCTGGTGGAGGAGGCCGTGGCCGCCTTTCGGGCCCGTGCCCGCCGCCTCGCCCGGGCCTTCGGCGCGCGGGGCTACACCCTGCTCGAGGCCCGCGTGGTGCCCGAGGGGGCGGAGGCACCCGTCCGACCCCTGCTGCGCGTCCAGCAACGGAGCGGGCCGGGGACGGCCCCGGTACTCCTGCCGGGCCGGTTGCGGCTCGGGGTCCGGATCCAGGGGAGCATTCGCCTGCATGATTGAGCGCCGCACGAGGGGATGTCGACCGACCCGCCTGGGGGGCATCGGCCTCGTCCTGGCCGGGTGGTTGCTGCCTGCCCTCGCGCTCGCCCGCGTGGCCTGGCTGCTGCCCCTCCAGGGGGCCATCGGGCCCGCGACCAGCGATTACGTCACGCGGGCCCTGGCACGGGCGGCGCGGGAAGGGGTCGCCCTGGTGGTGCTCGAGATCGACACCCCGGGCGGGTTGGATCTCGCCACGCGCGAGATCGTGAAGGCCATCCTGGCCTCTCCCGTGCCCGTGGTGGGCTATGTCGCGCCCGCCGGGGCCCGGGCGGCCAGCGCGGGGACCTATCTCCTCTATGCCTGCCACGTCGCCGCCATGGCGCCCGGCACCCACCTCGGGGCCGCCACCCCGGTCGCACTGGGAGGGGCGGGGGCACCCGGGACGGCGGGGAATAAGCAGGGGCA
>RFHK01000130.1 GCA_003695825.1 Gammaproteobacteria bacterium
ACGGCGGACATGGAACACCGCCTCGCCGCCGGCGAGATCCACCCCACCGGCCCCCTGCCCGGCCGCCCCGGCCGTGGACCGAGCGGTGCGGCCGCCGCGCTCGAGGCAGAGGTGCTGGCACCCCATGCGGAGGTGGTTCACCGGCTGGAGGCATTCGGGGTGGAGGCCGGGCGCCGCGCGCTGCGGGCACGAATCGCGGACTTCCAGGTGCACGTGCACGACGACACCACCCTCGAGGTGAACTTCCGCTTGCCGCCGGGCAGCTATGCCACGGTCTTCCTGGCCCAGGCGGTCGAATGCCTGGACGCGCCTACCCGCGCCATGGAACAGCTGCCATAATGCGCTATTCCAGGTCACCAAGCACCGGGAGCCTCGGAATGCTGCGTCTTCGCCTGCTGCCATGCCTCGCCCTGTTGCTGGGTCTCGGAACGGCCGCCGCCGCACCGGAATCGGGCCTCGCCGTCACCGAAGCCTGGATCCGCGAGGGTCCGCCCGGCGTGGACACCCTGGCCGGCTTCTTCGTGCTCCACAACCGCGACCGCCGCCCGCACGTGCTCGTCGGTGTCGACTCCCCCCGCTTCCGGTCCGTGGAACTGCACGAGACCCGCATCGATGCCCAGGGTGTCGCCCACATGGTCCCGCTCCATGACCTGACCATCCCGGCAGGAGGCAGCGTGCGCTTCGCCCCGGGCGGGCGTCATCTCATGCTGAACGAGCCGCGCCGCCCGCCGGTCGCCGGGGAACGGATCCCCGTCCGCCTGCACTTCCGGGATGCGCCGGAACTGCGCGTCGCCTTCCCGGTCCGCCGCAGCCCGCCGCGACCGGGCGGCGAGTGAGGCGATGCGCGAACGCCTGTTCGTCCTTCTCCAGTGGCTGCTGCCGCATCACCTGCTCTCGCGGTGGATGTACCGCCTCGCGCGCAGCGAACGGGACTGGATCCGCCGGCCCATGATCCACTTCGTGCTGCGCCGTTACCGGGTCGACCTCGAGGAGGCCGCCCCGCCCGACCCGGATGCCTACACCAGCTTCAACGCCTTCTTCACCCGGCCCCTGCGCCCGGGGGCGCGCCCCGTGGACCCCGACCCCGCGCACCTCGTCTCCCCCGTCGACGGCACCCTCAGCGCGATCGGTACCCTCAGCGGGAACCGGCTGCTGCAGGCCAAGGGCAAGACCTATACCCTCGAGGCCCTGCTCGGTGACCGTGACTGGGCGGCCCGCTTTCGCGACGGGGCCTTCGCCACCCTCTACCTGGCACCGCGCGACTACCACCGGATCCACATGCCCTGTGCCGGCTGCCTGACCGGGGAGCGTTACCTGCCCGGGCGCCTGTTCAGCGTCGATGCCGCCGCGGTCCGGTACGTGCCCGGCCTGTTCACGCGCAACGAGCGCCTCGCCTGCCGCTTCCAGACCCTGTTCGGCGAACTCGTCCTGGTCGCCGTCGGCGCCCTGTTCGTGGGGAGCATCGAGACCGTCTGGGGTGGTGAGGTCACGCCGCCGCACCGGTCCCGTCCCGAGTCGCGCACGCACCCGGGGACCCTGTGCCTGGACAAGGGCGAGGAGATGGGCCGCTTCAACTACGGCTCCACCGTGATCCTGCTGCTGCCGCCCGGTACCCTGGACTGGCGCGAGGACCTGCGCCCCGGCGCCCGGGTCCGCATGGGCGAGTGGCTGGGCACCCTCCACCGCACCCCCTGAGCCGCACAGTGCACCAGGGCGGAAGCGGGCGGGGTCATGGGTCTTTGAGCCCGGCTGCAAATCCGCCATGCCGCGCAGCCCTCGGTGCACTGTGCGGGTTAAAGCCTACCCGTGCCCGGCCGCTATTTCCCCATGTCTTCGGAAGGACATTCAGGGAGAGAAGGTCATGGGTATCGCCGCCCCCGCCCCCGAACGCGAGGTGAAACTCGCACCCGACGAGCTCATCGTCTCGCGCACCGATCCCAAGGGCAGGATCCGTTACGTCAACCGCACCTTCATGCGAGTCAGCGGCTACTCCGAGCCCGAGATCATGGGCAAGCCCCACAACATCATCCGCCACCCGGACATGCCGCGCGGGATCTTCCGACTGTTGTGGAAGACCATACTCGCCGGAGAGGAATGCTTCGCCTACGTCAAGAACCGTACCCGGGACGGCGGCTACTACTGGGTCTTCGCCAATGTCACCGCCGACCGCAACGCCGAGGGAGAGATCATCGGCTTCTTCTCCGTGCGTCGCCGCATGCCCGAGGCACTGATCCCCTACTTCGAGTCACTCTATGCCCGCATGCGTGCCGCCGAGGCCGGCAAGCCCGCCAGCCAGGCGCCGGAGGCCGGCATCGCCGTGCTGGAGGAAGAAATTCGCAACAGGGGGTTCGACAGCTATGAAACGTTTGTTCTTGGAATCCAGGCTTAGGCTGGCGCTGGCCGCCTTCGTCCTGCTGCAGGCCGTCACGCTGGGGGCCGTCGCCGTCCAGGGCAGCGTGCCGTTGCTGGCCTGGCTGTCCGGCCTCGCCGCGCTGGCCCTCGCCGTGGGCGTGGCCGTGGCCATGCGCACGCCCTTCCGCATCCTGGGACAGGTCAGCCACGTGCTCGACCGCATGAGCCAGGGAGAACTGCGCCACCGTGTCACCCAGGTGCCCTGGATGGGCGAGGCCGGCAAGGTGGCCTGGGCCCTCAACGAGGCACTCGACCAGTACGAGGCCCTGCTGCGCGAGATCGACACCAGCTTCATGATGGTCTCCCAGGGCAAGTTCCATCGGCGGGTACAGACCGAGGGCTTCCGCGGTTGCCTGAAGATCGCGCTCACCCACGTCAACCACCTGCTCGATGCCATGGCCGAGAACGCCCGCCACATCCGCGAGAACGAGATGGCGGCCTCGTTGCAGGAGGTCAACACGCGCCAGACCATGGCCAACTTCATGCTCACCCAGAAGGACCTCAACCGCGTCACCGAGGAGGTGGAGACCGTCTCCCAGATTGCCTCGGAGACCCGCCACAAGGCCGAGGAGAGCCGCAGCATGGTCGGCGAGGTGGTGGAGGCCCAGCGCGAGTCGCTGCAACTCATCCGCCAGAGCGAGCAGACCGTGCGCCAGCTCAACGCCATGAGCAACGAGATCAACGGTGTTCTCGGCATGATCAGCGAGATCGCCGAGAAGACCAACCTGCTGGCACTCAACGCCTCGATCGAGGCGGCCCGCGCCGGCGAGCAGGGACGCGGCTTCGCGGTGGTGGCGGACGAGGTCAAGGCCCTGGCCGGCAACACCAAGCAGGCCACCGACGAGATCCGTGCCATCATCGAGACCTTCCGCAAGGAGACCGAGGCGATGACCACCAACACCGCACACGTCTCCGAGATGGCCGAGCGGGTCGCCGAGGTGGTGGGCACCATGCGCACCAAGTTCGATGAGTTCGCCGCCCAGGCCCAGCGCACGCAGGAATCGGTCAACTTCGTGCACGACATCTGCTTCGGCACCCTGGTGAAGGTCGACCACATGATCTTCAAGCAGCGGGCCTACAAGGCCTTCAATGCCGGCACGGAAGATCCGGAGGTCCAGGGTGCGCGGGTCACGCACCACGCCTGCCGGCTCGGCAAGTGGTACTACGAGGGCGAAGGCAAGCGCCGCTTCGCCGGCCTCGAGGCCTTCAGTGCCCTGGAAGCGCCGCACGCCCGCGTGCACGAGGCCGCGCACCGTGCCTTCACCTGCCTGGAAGGGAACTGGCACGACCAGCCCGAGCTGCAAGAACGGATGCTGGCCGCCTACCGCGACATGGAAGACGCCAGCGACGAGGTGCTGGCCTGCATCGACCGCATGCTGGAGGAGAAGTACGCGGGGCGGCGCTCGGCGGGCGCCGCCTGAAGGCAGGCGCGTGCCCCGCGCACCCCGGGGCTCAGCGCAGCGCGTCGGTCAGGTGCGGGCGGATCTTGCGGACCATCGCCGCGAACACGCGGGGGTTGCCGGCCACGATGTTGCCCGTCTCCAGGTACCTGTGCCCCCCGGTGAGATCGCCCACGATGCCCCCCGCCTCCTGGATCAGCAACACCCCGGCGGCGATGTCCCAGGGATTGAGGTCGATCTCCCAGAAACCGTCGAAGCGGCCGGCGGCGACGTAGGCCAGATCCAGCGCCGCGGAACCGGGGCGCCGGATACCGGCCGTGGCCACCAGGAGGTCACGGAACATGCCCAGGTAGGCGTCCAGGTGGCGGTGGTGGCGGAAGGGAAAGCCGGTGCCCAGCAGGGCCCCCTCCAGCCCGTTGCGGCGAGCGACACGGATGCGGCGGTTGTTGAGAAAGGCACCGGCACCGCGCGTGGCCGTGAAGAGTTCCTGGCGCATGGGGTCGTAGACCACGGCCTGCTCCAGCCGCCCGCGGTGCTCCAGGGCGATGGAGACGGCGAACTGGGGCACCCCGTGGAGAAAGTTGGTGGTCCCGTCGAGGGGATCGACGATCCAGCGGTACTCGGCCGCTTCCTGGCCCTGGGTACCGGATTCCTCCGCCAGGATGGCGTGGTGCGGATAGGCCTTCCTCAGGATGCGCAGGATGACCTGCTCGGCCTCGCGGTCGACCTCGGAGACGTAGTCGTTGCGGTCCTTCTCGGTGATGGTGAGGTCGGCGATCCGGTCGACGTGACGCACGATCCGGTCGCCCGCGGCACGGGCGGCCCGGATGGCGATGTTGAGCATGGGATGGAGGGCCATGGTCGTCGCCAGCCTCGCTTCGATCCCCGCCTCCGGCCTCAGGGACGGTCGTCGAGCGGCCGGCCTTCCTTCTGGGCCGGCATCAGGTCCTTCTTGCTCACGCCCAGCAGCAGCGCGATGGTGCTCGCGATGTAGATGGACGAATAGGTCCCCACGACGATGCCGACGATCAGTGCCAGGGAAAAGGCGTGGATGATCTCGCCGCCCAGGAAGAAGAGCGCGATCAGCACCAGCAGGGTGGTCAGCGAGGTCATCAGGGTGCGCGAAAGGGTCTCGTTGATCGAGCGGTTCATGATCTCCACCGGCGCGCCCTTGCGCAGCTTGCGGAAATTCTCACGGATGCGGTCGAAGACGACGATGGTGTCGTTGAGCGAATAACCGATCACGGCGAGGACGGCCGCCAGCACCGTGAGGTCGAACTCGATCCCCGACCAGGCGAAGACCCCCAGGGTGATGAGGACGTCGTGGACCAGCGCCCCGATGGAACCCAGGGCGAACTTGTACTCGAAACGCACGGTGACGTAGATGAGGATGCCGATGAGTGCATAGAGCACGGCGAGGCTGCCCTTCTCGATCAGCTCGTCGCCCACCTGCGGCCCGACGTATTCCACGCGTCGCATCTCGACCCTGGGGTCGTCCTGCTGGAGCAGCGCCAGCACCTTCGAGCTCACCATGGCGTTGCTCTTGCCCTTCTCGGGCGCGATGCGGATGAGCACGTCCCGCGAGGAACCGAAGTGCTGGACCTTGATGTCGTGGAACCCACCCTGCTCGAGCGTCCGGCGCACCCGGGCAGGTTCCACCGCCTCGGGATAGCCCACCTCGATGAGGATGCCACCGGTGAAATCCAGGCCGAGGTTGAGCCCGCGCACC
>RFHK01000019.1 GCA_003695825.1 Gammaproteobacteria bacterium
ACCGCCGGGCATTGAAGGAACTCGCTCCGCTGCTCTTCCCCGGGGAGGCCGCCCCGAACACGGCACCGGCACGCACGGCCGGGCCCTGGCGCCGCTGATTGCGCTTGCGCCTGCGCAGTCGTTCCGGCCAAAGCCCGACTGGCTGCAAGCCCAAGGCCGCGGAGACCGGGAAAGTCGGCCGTGCCTGTCGCCTGCGATCCCGCCCGGGGACGCAGGGCGGCCCCCTTCCGGCGGGCGCGCGGAACACCGGCAACGGATTGCAATCATGCCCAAGACCTTCTTCGATACGCTGCGCAGCATCGTCCAGGAAGTCAACCAGGCGCCCGACCTGCGCACCGCCCTCGAGATCACGGTCACGCGCGTCCACGAACGGCTCGGTGCGGACGCCGTCTCGGTCTATTTCTGGGACGAGGACCACCGGGAACTGGTGCTCATGGCCACGCGCGGCCTGCCGGCGGAGTCCGTCGGGCGGGTACGACTGCGTCCCGGGCAGAGCCTGGTGGGCCTGGTGCTCGAGCGGGCCGAGCCCGTCAACCTCGAGAACGCCGCCGACCACCCGCGCTACCAGCATATTCCCGAGGCCGGGGAAGAGCCCTTCCATGCCTTTCTCGGCGTGCCCATCATTCAGCACGGTCGGGTGGTGGGCGTGCTCGTGGTGCGCCAGTACGCGACGCGCCGCTTCGACCGGGAGGAGGAGACCTTCGTCCTGACCCTGGCCTCCCAGCTCGCCGGGGCCGTGCTGCAGGCGGCGGCAGGAGGCGGCGTGAACGACCAGCGTGCCCCCGATCGGCCGCGTACGCGCTCGTTGCGCGGCGTCCCCGGCGCCCCGGGGCTGGCACTGGGCCGGGCCTTCGTGGCCATCACGCCCACGGCCCTGGAATCGGTGCCGGACCATCCCGTGGACGCCGCGGTGGCGGAGGCCGAGATCGGCCGCTTCCGGCACGCGGTCACGGTGGTGGTCGAGGAGATGCGCGCGCTCTCGCAGCGCCTCCAGGCCCGTCTCTCCGAGCGCGACCGGGCCCTGTTCGATGCCTATCTCCTCATGCTCAGCGACGAGGGGCTGGTGGAGGAGACGGTGCGCCGGATCCGCGCGGGCAACTGGGCCCCGGGAGCCTGGCGCGAGACCATCCTCGCGCACGTGCATGCCTTCGAGGCCATGGAGGACCCCTACCTGCGCGAGCGGGCCGCGGACATCCGCGACCTGGGCCAGCGGGTGCTGGCGAGCCTGCTGGAAGAGGAAGGCGAGATCTCCCTGCCCGAGGGGCCGTTGATCCTCGTCGGCGAGGAGGTGATGGCCAGCCAGCTCGCCGAGATCCCGGCCGACCAACTGGTCGGAGTGGTCTCGGCCCGCGGCTCGGCGGCCTCGCACCTGGCCATTCTCGCGCACGCGCTGGGTATCCCGGCCGTCATGGGCGTGGAGGAACTGCCCGTCGCCCGCCTGGAGGGGCGGCGGCTGGCCATCGACG
The DNA here is from genome assembly GCA_003695825.1 of Gammaproteobacteria bacterium. Classification (GTDB taxonomy): domain Bacteria; phylum Pseudomonadota; class Gammaproteobacteria; order Thiohalobacterales; family Thiohalobacteraceae; genus J048. The sequence goes on from RFHK01000019.1 coordinate 1,467, forward strand.
GGTACCAGGGGCGGGTCTACGTGGATCCCGCCGACGCCGTGCTCGAGGAATTCGAGCGCTTGCTGCGCGAGGAGCGGGAGCTGGAGAGCACCCTGGCCGAGCTGGGGCAACTGCCCTCGGAGACCCCCGACGGCCATTCCGTGCCCCTCTACGTGAACACCGGCCTGCTGGCCGATATCACGCCCTCCCTGCGCAGCGGGGCGGAAGGCATCGGCCTCTACCGCACCGAGATTCCCTTTCTGATCCGCAGCGGCTTCCCGACCGAAGAGGAACAGGTCGACATCTACCGCCAGGTGCTGGAGGCCTTCGCCCCCCGCCCGGTGGTGATCCGCACGCTCGACGTGGGCGGCGACAAGCCGCTGCCCTATTTCCCGATCGAGGAGGAGAATCCCTTCCTCGGCTGGCGCGGCATTCGCCTGATGCTCGACCATCCCGAGCTCTTCCTGGTGCAGCTGCGGGCCATCCTGCGCGCCAACGGCGGTCTCGGCAACGCCAAGATCATGCTGCCGATGGTCAAGGATCCCGGCGAGCTGCGCGCGGCCCGCCGCCTGCTGCACCAGGCCTGGCAGGAGTTGCGCGAGGAGGGACACCGGGTGCCCCTGCCGGAACTCGGCGTGATGGTGGAGGTGCCGAGCCTGGTCTACCTGCTCGAGCGTATCGTCCCGGACGTGGCCTTCCTCTCCATCGGGACCAACGACCTCACCCAGTACCTGCTGGCCGTGGACCGCAACAACCGCCACGTGGCCGAGCTGTTCGACGGCTTCCATCCGGCGGTGCTGGCGGCGCTCGAGCGGATCCTCGAGACGGCCCGTTCGGCGGGCCGCCCGGTGAGCGTGTGCGGCGAGCTGGCCGGCGATCCCATGGCCGCCCTGTTGCTGCTGGGGCTGGGGGTCTCCAGCCTGAGCATGAATGCCGGCAGCGTGCCGCGCGTGAAATGGGTCGTCCGCAGCTTCACGCGCGACGAGGCGCGGGCCATCGCGCGCCGCGCGCTGCAGGCCGAAGACGGTGCCGGGGTGCGTGCCGTGCTCACCGAGGCCCTGGAGGCACGGGGGCTGGGCGGCCTCGTGCGTGCGGGCAAGTGACCGCAGCAACCCTCACGACCGGCCAGGGGTACGTGGAGTGGGACGGGTGCGCCGGGCCGGCCAGGCGAGGACCAGGGTGGCGGCGGCGAAGCCCGGGACCAGCTCGTAGAGGTCGAACAGGCCGCCCTCCATGTGTCGCCAGGCGAGCACGGTCAGGCCGCCGGCGAGCATGCCGGCCAGGGCCTGGCGCCCGCCGAGCGCCGGGCGATGGAGGGCGAAGAGCAGCAGGGGCCCGAAGGTGGCCCCGAACCCCGCCCAGGCCCAGGCCACCAGGTCCAGGACCCGGCTCCCCGGCTGGAGGGCGAGGACCAGGGCCGATCCGGCGGTGAGCAGCACGGCGAGGCGCCCGGTGCGCACGCGCACGGCATGCGGGGCCTCGGGGCGGACCGCGTAGGCGTAGAGGTCTTCGGCCAGGGCCGAGGAGGCCACCAGCAGCTGACTGTCGGCGGTGCTCATGATGGCGGCGAGCACGGCGGCGAGCAGGATGCCGGCCATCAGCGGGTGGAAGAGCAACGCGACCAGCTTCAGGAAGACCTTTTCCTCCTCGCCCTTGGGCAGCGGCGGGTCGAAGTAGCCGATGCCGGCCCAACCCACGAGCAGGGCCCCGAGCAGGGTGAGCGTGACCCAGCCCATGGCGATGGTCCGGGCCCGGTGCAGCTCGCGGGCACCCCGGACCGCCATGAACCGGGCCAGGATGTGCGGCTGGCCGAAATAGCCGAGTCCCCAGCCCAGCAGCGACAGCAGGGCGACCGCATCCAGGGCGTCACCGCGCGCGGAGGTGAAGGGATCGAGCAGGTGCGGGTTGCGTGCCTCGACGGCGGCGAGCGAGGCCGCCAGTCCGCCCTGGTCGAAGAGGGCGATCACCGGGGCCACCACCAGGGCGGCGCCCATCAACAGCCCTTGCACCAGGTCTGTCCAGGAGACGGCGAGGAAACCGCCGAGGAAGGTGTAGCCGACGATCACGGCGGCCGAGACGACCACCGCGGTGGTATAGGGCAGGCCGAGGGCGCTCTCGAACAGCTTGCCGCCCGCCACCAGCCCCGAGGCGGTGTAGAGGGTGAAGAAGACCAGGATGAAGAGCGCCGCGCCGATGCGCAGCGGCCGCGCCTGGTCCGGGAAGCGGCGGGCGAGGTATTCCGGCAAGGTGAGGGCGTCTCCGCAGGCCTGGGTCTGGCGCCGCAGCGCCGGGGCCAGGAGGGTCCAGTTGAACCAGGTGCCCACCAGCAGCCCGAGTGCGATCCAGCCGGCCTCCAGGCCGGAGGCGTAGGCATAGCCGGGCAGTCCCAGCAGCAGCCAGCCGCTCATGTCGGAGGCCTCGGCGGACAGGGCGGTCACCCAGGGACCGAGGCGGCGTCCGCCGAGCAGGTAGTCGCCCATGTCCCGCGTGCGGCGCATGGCGAGGAGGCCGATGGCCAGCATGGCCAGGAGGTAGGCGAGGAAGGTGCCCAGGACGACCGGGTTCACGGCGTGTCCTCCCCGGCCGGGACGACCGGGGACCAGGCCCGGGCCAGGCACAGGCCCGCCAGGGTCTTGGCGTCCCGGATGCGTCCGGTGCGGACCCAGGCCTCCGCCTCCCGCACGGGGATCCAGTGCACCTCGAGGCATTCGTGGTGCTCGAGCCGCTGGGGGACGGGACGGAGTTCCCGGGCCAGGAAGAGGTGGATGAGCTCGTCGCAGAAGCCCGGCGTGGTCAGGATCCTGCCCAGGGGGTCCCAGTGCCCGGCCTGGAGGCCCGCCTCCTCCTCCAGTTCGCGGCGCGCGGTCTCCAGCGGCGGCTCGCCGGGCTCCAGGCGGCCGGCCGGCAGTTCCCACAGCCAGCCCCCTGCAGCATGACGCCACTGGCGCAGCAGGCAGACCCGGTCGTGGGCGTCCAGGGCCACCACGGCGGCCCCGCCCGGGTGGCGCACCACCTCCAGCTCCAGTCGCGTACCGTCGGGGAGGGTGACCGGTTCGAGGCCCAGGTCCACCACCCGCCCGGCGTGCAGGGGACGTCTTCCCGGCCAGGATTTCTTCATGGCGGCGGGTACTCCAGGTCGTAGGCCGCGAGCAACTGCCCGGCGCCCGCCGGGGCCTCGGGATCGTAGAAGAGCGAGACCAGGTGAAGGTTCGGCGGGGGGGCGAGGGCGGGGCCGTAGGCGAGGGTGTCGAAGTCCTCGCCTGCCAGCAGGCGGTGGGCCAGGGTGAGGTAGAGCCGGTCGAGGATCCCGGCACGCACCAGGGTGTAGCACACGAAGGGCCCGGCGATGACGTAGACCCGGTGGTATCCGAGCCGGACGAGGCCCTCGGCAAGGTGTGGGCCTTCGGCCATGTGCCCGGGGCCGGCGCAGTGGACCTCCACCCCAAGGGCCTCCAGCCGGTTCCGTTTCTCCTTCGGCGTGTCCGCCCCGGTGAACAGGTGCAGGCGCCGGCCACGCCCCAGGTAGTGGAGAAGGGCGGTCTCGGGGAGGTCCAGGCTGGCGCTCAGGATGGCGATGTCCGGTTGCGGGCGCAGGCCTTGCCGGGCCCGCCAGGCGCGCAGGTCCGCGAACTCGGGTTCGGGGCCGATCGGCAGGGTGTCCTGGGCCTCGCCGGCGGCGAACTGGCGGAAGTAGCGGCCACTGGTGAGCAGCAGGTCCGCCTGCGCGCCCAGCTCCTGGTAGAGACGCCAGTCACGGGGATTGGCGAGCGTGGCCGGGACCTGGTGGGTCTGCCGGTGCGGCACCCCCAGCGCAATGCGCCCGTCGAGGCTGGAGACGAAGTTGGCATAGAAGTAGGGGCCGTCCTTCGCCGGCAGGCTCCCGAGATAGGCCCCTTCGAGGGCGATGGGCGCACCGCTTTGCGGGAACAGGGGATGGATGCCGCCGGCCATGGCCTCCGCGTACGGTCTGCGATGGGCAACTGACCGGGCATTATCCGGGTCGCGCCGGGTGCTGTCACGGCACGGGCCCGGAGGGGGACGGGCCCGTGCCGGGGTCCCGGGTTCAGGCGGCCGAGCGGTGCAGGCCGCGGAAGGGCGACTTCGGCGGTGAGGTGCGGATGCGCGGTTCGCCTTTCGGCGCCACCACGTCGGCCAGGGTGATGTTGTCCAGGTAATCGTAGATCTGGTGGCTGAGCCGCTCCCACAGCCGCAGGCTCTCGGGCATGTCTTCCTGGCCGCTGACGGGGGTGGCGGCCGTGGCGGCCACCGATTCGTCGATGGCGCGCAGGATGTCCGCGATACTGATCTCGCTCGCCGGACGCCGCAGGCAGTAGCCGCCGCCGGGGCCGCGCATGCCGGTCACCAGGGCGTGCTTGCGCAGTTGTGCGAAGAGCTGTTCCAGGTAAGAGATCGAGATGCCCTGCTCGGCCGAGATGTCGGCCAGGGTGACCGGCCCTTCCTTGTGTCGCCGGGCCAGTTCGATCATGGCGGTGATGGCGTACTTGCCCTTGGTCGAGATTCGCATGGTGGTACCTCCTCAGGGTGCGCTGCCAACCCCATTCGGGGTTGGGGATAAAATCCTAGTTTCTTGGTCAGGAATCATAGCAATGGCCGAGTGCAGCAGTCAAGTTTTACGGTGCAATCCTGCGAGAGCCCCGGTACGGCAGGGGAGTCGAGGAGGTATTCCCCTGGACCGGGTTTTCGTGTACATACTGTTCCGAGGAAGGATTCGATCCGGCGGGGGTGTTGAGGATGGCGGAGATCCAGGAGCAGGGCGGGGCCGACACGCAGGATGCACCGGAACGGGTCCCGGAGCGGCGCACCGGTTCGCTGGAACGTCTCGCCGCGCTGGTGGCCTCGCGCAACGAGACCCTGGTGCGCTATTCCATCCTCGCCGGCATCCGTCCCTACGAGACCCACCCCGAGACGGCCGAGGCCCTGCGGCGCTTCTGCCAGGCCCTGGTGGACTATGCCGCCACGGCCCACTTCCAGCTCTACCGCTACCTCGCCGACGGCCGGGAACGCCGGCAGGCCGTGCTCGCCGTGGCGCGCGAGGTCTATCCACTCATCGCCGCCAGCACCGATGCCATCCTCGACTTCAACGACCGCTACGACCCGGCGCTGATCGACACCGATCGCCTCCAGGCCCTGGAGGAAGACCTCTCCCGCCTGGGCGAGGTCCTCGCCGAGCGCATCCAGATGGAGGACCGCATCATCCAGGCCCTGGGTGGTCGGGTCCGTTGAGGGATTCGGCGCCGGGGACCTCGTCCTTGCGCAGGTATTTCCAGGGCAGGGGGAAGAGGGCCGGCACCCGGCGTCGGTAGGCCCGGTAGGGTTCCCCCAGTTCCGCCAGCAGCTTCCGCTCTTCCAGCCAGGTGCCGATCGGCACGTAGAGGGTCACCAGCACGGCGGTGACCAGTCGGGGCGGATTCATGTCCCGCGTCCACAGCCAGAGCAGGCCGAAAAAGTACCAGGGATGGCGCACGAAACGGTGGGCGGGCGAGAAGCGCAGGGGGGCAGCCGTCTCCGGCGTGACAATGGGCCGTGACGGCCGCAGGCCGAAGAACACCGGGAGGTCGTAGGCCCGCGAACTGATCCAGAAGCCGACCACCGCCAGGGCGCCCAGGAGGTCTGCCACCCAGCCCGCCCAGCCCTCCCAGCGCCAGAGCCAGGGGCCGGAGAGGGTGAACAGGAGGTGGAGCGGCGGCAGGATCAGCACCAGGGCCGTGAGCGTGTAGAACAGCCGGTAGCGCAGTGCCAGCCGCGGGCAGCAGGCCGCAAGACGGCGCTTGATGCCGTGGCTGGCCAGCAGGCTGTGGACGGCGAAATAGCCGATCCACCAGGCCGCCAGGGTCAGCAGGCGGGGGTCGGAGAACATCGTTGCGCCTCGAGGGGTGTCTCCCGGTCGGTGGGCAGGTTCTTATAACAGGAACCGGCCGGGGGGTCACCCGCGCTGCACCGGCCGGGCCCGGCCCAGGGTCGACGCCGTGCGCCGGTGGCGCCGCCGCAACCACGCCTGGCGGACCCATAACAGTCCCCCGGAGAGGGAGAGCAGCACCAGCAGGACGGCCGCACCATCCATCAGCCAGGGACCCTGGGCACCGAACAGTCGCCCGCTGTGCAGGTCCAGGAGGACGCGTTCCAGGGTGAGGGCTTGCCCCCGGATGCGTCGTACCAGCCGGGCGCGCAGCGGCGCCGGGAGCGGGGAGGGGGAGAGCGCGGCCGACGGGGGTTCCTGGATTTCGCGAGGATGCCATTGGAGGAGTTCGGCATCGGCGGCCCAGGCACCTGCGTCGGTGAGCAACAGGGGACGGCCGTCCTCGAGCCGGGCCAGGCCCCGGACCGGCCCACCCGGGCCCGGGAGGGGCTCGATCCACTCAGCGATCTCTCCCGTGGGCTCGAGCAGCAACAGGGCGTGGTCGAAGGCCAGCAGGTCGAGCCCGGGCTCGGGCAGATGGAGCGCACCGCGCAAGTTCCCCCGTGCCCGCGCCAGGGCCCGCTCATCCCGGTACAGGGTCCCGTCCACGACCGTATACCAGTGCCCGCCGGCCTGCCAGCCCGGGGGAACGCGGACCGGGCCGATGCCGTACCAGTCGAGCAGCCAGGCGGCCTGCAGGTGACGGCGGTCGAGGTGCAGCCGGTCGCTGTGGTTGAGCAACAGCCCGGTGACGGCGGCCAGCAACACCAGCAGGGCGGCCACCGCGCCGAGTCGGCGATGCCAGAGATAGAGGGCGCGTACCCAGCGGTGATGCCGGCTCATGGCACCTTCCGCGTGCGAAGGTGGGCCTCCAGGAGCAGGGCGAGGCGGGCGAGTTTCTTGATCGCCCGGACCGAGAGGGTGGCGCCCGAGATGTTGTCGATCGCGCGGTCGAGGCGCCGGTCCGCGGTGAGGCGCGCGCCCTCGAACTGGCGGGTGAAGAAGTCGTGGCGCACCTCGTCGCCCCGGCTCTCGCGGAAGATCAGCACCCGGATGCGCTCGATGTGCCCGTTGCGCACCACGATGCCGGTGGTGATGGGTTCTTCCTTGCCGATCTCCTCGAGGATGAAGGCGGTCCGATCGTCCTGCCGCCAGTATCGGATGCGCAGGGCGGGGTAGCGATGGCCGAGGATCGCTTTCACCTCCTCGCGCAACCTGCCCCGCAGCCAGAGCACGCCGGGTTGCGGCACCCCTTCGGGAAAACTCTCGGCGAGGAAGGCCGCCGGGGTCTGGTAGGTGCCGCGTGCCAGGGCTGCGCCCGTCAATGACAGGAGCAGGGCCAGGGCCAGGATGCGCACACCGTTCATGCCAGGGGTTGGGATGCGGAAAAGCAAAAGGCGGGGCATGGATTCCATGCCCCGCGTGAACCTGCATGGTAGCGCAGCAGTCGGTTTCACGTCACAAGGGTCCTGGTCGTCAGAACTGGTAACCGATCCCGAGGTTGAAGCCGTTGCGGTCCCGGCCGTCGTCGTTGTCCTGGAATTCGAGGTCGGCCTTGAGCACCACGTCGGGATGGATCCACCAGTTGATGCCGGCGTTCCACTGGGATTTCCCGGAGCGGGCCGCGGCCCCCGTGTCGCTGCCGGCCCGGTTGTCCCATGCGTTGTAGCGTGCGAACAGGCCGACCTGGTCGTTCACCTTCCAGGAAGGCTCGAGGTACCCGCCGTACTGGACGTCTGCGCCGAGGGCGGCGGGACCGCTGCCGTCGAGGTCCCAGCGGGCATAGAGCGCCTTGAGGGTGAAGGGTCCGGAGGTATAGACCCCGGTGGCACCGAGCAGGTTGGCGCTGCCGGCGCTGGGATCGCTGCTCTGGGTCACGTCCCCCTGGTACTGCCAGAAGGCGGTCAGTTCCAGCCCACGCGCGGCCTGCCAGCGCAGGCGCCCGGTGAACGCCGGATCTTTGGCCACGGCCTGGCTGGTCTTCTGGCGTCCCTTGCGTACGCGGTAGGCGTCGGCCGCCGAGGTCTTCATGCCCTCGTGCAGGGCGGCATCGAAGCGCAACCCGGGCGCGATCTCGCCGGTGAGCATGGCCCCGCCCACCCACCAGGTCGTGGGCAGGATGTGGGTCTCCACCGGGTTGCGTTCCACGCCGTAGAAGCGCGGCGGCTCGTGGACCTCGTTGAGGAAACCGACCGGCACCAGGAAGAGGCCGCCACGGGCACCCAGCCGTTCGCTCAGGTCCACCTCGATGTAGGCCTGTTCCAGCTCCACGGCGCCGTGGGACTCGGTGTCGGCGTGTTCGTACTCGATCTCGGAGAAGAACCGCAGCCGGTCGCTGAATTCGTGTCCGAGGAAGAGGACGGCGCGGTGGAAGTCGACCTCTTTCCTGTCACCGGCGCCGCCGTCCCCCTCGAGGTGGTTGTAATGCAGCTCGCCGTAGCCACCGAGGTGGGTGCGTCCGGCCTGGCCGTGTTCGAAGGGCGTGTGCGCCTCGCCGAGCCCCTCCCTGCCGCCGGTCGGGGTCGGTGCGGTACTTCCGGCCAGTTCGTCGAGCATCTCGCCGGCGGCCTCCAGCTTCTCTTCGGCCGCCTGCAGTTGCCGTTGGAGCGCCTCGATCTGCTTTTGCTGCCGCTGGATGAGGCGCCACATCGCCTCGGGACTGGGCGGGGGCACCGCCTGCGCGGAGGTCGCCAGCCCGAGGCCGGCGATGACCAGGGTGCCAAGCAGGGTCTTTTTCATGTCGTACTCCTCTCGTCGTGCTCGTGCTGATGATTGCTTCCGATTCGGTTGTGATTGCCTGCCGAGGGCGATGCCGATGCAGGCGGAAAATGTATGCGCATTGTAATACGAATGCAAACCGTTCTCGTTTGCAGTCGCTTTTCCCCCGATGGAGGGAAGGACGCGGCGCTGCGGTCGAGGCTTCGGCCTCAGAAGGGCCGGACGACGGCGAGGATGACCACGAGGATCAGGACCAGGGCGGGAAACTCGTTGAACCAGCGGTAGAAGACGTGGCCGTGCCGGTTGCGGTCGGCCCGGAAGTCGCGCATCAGCCGCCAGCACAGGTAGTGGTAGCCGAACAACAGGCTCACCAGCACCAGCTTGAGGTGCAGCCAGCCTTCCGTGGCGAAGGTCCGGCGGTGCCAGCCCAGCAGCAGCCAGAGCCCAAAGAAGAGGGTGAAGGCAGCCCCCAGGGTCATGATGAAAAAGAGCTTGCGCTCCATGACCTTGAAGCGGGCATTGCCGGCGGCGTCCTCGGTCTGGGCGTGATAGACGAACAGCCGGGGCAGATAGAAGAGCCCGGCGAACCAGGTCACCATGAAGATGATGTGAAAGGACTTGACCCACAGCATGGTCTCAGGCTCCCGCGCGTCCCGGGAGAAAGCCCCGGGCCAGCGCCTGGTAGATGGGTTCTGGACAGAAGATGCGCGAGGTGGCGTAGGCGAGGAAGGCGGTCGCCATCAGCGGCAACAGCAGGCCGTTGTTGTCCGTCATCTCCGAGACGATCACGAAGGCCGTGATCGGCGTCTGCACCACGCCGGCGAAGTAGCCGACCATGCCCAGGATGATGACGGCACCGGCCGGGTAGCCGACCAGGTAGCCGGCGATGGAATTGCCCAGGCCGGCACCCGTGGCGAGGGAAGGCGCGAAGATGCCGCCCGGGATGCCGCTGACGTAGGAGACCCAGGTGGCGATCATCTTCAGGAGCGGATAGGCACCGCCGAGCTCGCCCTGTCCCGTGATGATGCGCCTGGCCTCGTGATACCCGGTACCGAAGGTGTCGCCCTGGGTCAGCACGCCGATTGCGGCGATCGTCAGGCCGCAGGCCAGGGCCACCACGTAGGGATGATGGCCGGAGAGGCGCGATAGCCGCCGGCTGGTCAGCACCAGCGTGTGGGAAAAGAGCCCGCCGAGGGCGCCGCCCAGCACCCCGCACACGAGGATGGGCAGGAGCACCTGGGCCGGTGCGAGGGTCGCCGCGTTGGTCCCGAAATACACGTAGTTCCCCTGCAGGGCCACGGCCGTGATCCCGGCCAGGAAGACGGCGGTCAGCAGGGTTCCGGAGGTGCGTTCCTCGAAGGTGCGCGCCATCTCCTCGATGGCGAAGAGGATGCCGGCCAGGGGGGTGTTGAACGCCGCGGCGATCCCGGCGGCGCCGCCGGCCAGGATCAGTCCACGGTCCATGTAGTGGTGCGGGAAGTGCGCGAAGCGGCCGAGCGAGAACATGACGGCGGCCCCCACGTGCACGGTCGGCCCCTCGCGGCCGATGGAGGCCCCGGAGAGGATGCCCAGCAGGCACAGGCCGATCTTGGCGAAGGCGATGCGGAAGGAGAGCAACCGGCTGCGGCTGCCGTGTTCCGTCATCGACAGGGCGGCGATGGCCTGGGGAATGCCGCTGCCGCTGGCGCCCGGCACATAGCGCCGCGTGAGCCAGACCACGAGGAGCAGGCCCAGGGGGGAGAGGACGAACGGCAGGGCGGGGTAGGCATGGGCGTGGCGGATGAAGAGCTCGTTGGCGACCTCGGTGCTCCAGGCGAACAGGGTGGCCAGCAACCCGACGAGAACCGCCCCGCTCCAGAAGACGATGCGTGCCTTCCAGGCGTCCGCCGAGACCAGATCCTGTCCCGTTTTCTTCAGTCGTCCGAGCATGCCTCGCATCCGCCGCCGTGCGACCGGCGCTATTCTGGCATGCCCGCGGCGGGGCTGCACCTGCATCGCCCGCAAATTGCACCAAGGCGGCAACGGGCGGGGATCGATGGCTCGAATTGCGGTGGGATGCGTGGGCCTCGCGTGGCCATGGCGCAATATGCGGGCTCGCCGGGAACGGGTAAGATGTCGCCCCTGGAACCGGCATGGAGGTGGATGCGATGATTTCCGTGGGCATCGTCGGCGGCACCGGCTATACGGGCGTGGAACTGCTGCGCCTGCTGGCCGGGCACCCGGAGGTGCGCTTGCGCGTGATCACTTCCCGTGCGGAGGCCGGCCGGCGGGTGGACGAACTCTTCCCCGGGCTGCGCGGGCACGTCGACCTGGTCTTCGAGGCGCCCGACGTGGAGGCCCTCGGGGCCTGCGACCTGGTCTTCTTCGCCACCCCGAACGGGACGGCCATGACCCTGGCCGAGGACTTGCTCGCCCGGGGCGTGCGGCTGATCGACCTGGCGGCGGACTTCCGGCTGCGCGACGCGGCACTCTGGGAACAGTGGTACGGCATGCCCCATGCCTGCCCGGGCCTGCTCGAAGAGGCCGTCTACGGCCTGCCGGAGGTGCACCGCGAACGCATCCGCACGGCCCGGGTGGTGGCCAATCCCGGGTGTTATCCCACGGCCGTGCAGCTCGGGCTCCTGCCCCTGCTCGAGGCGGATTGGATCGAGCCCGAGGGCCTGATCGCCGATTGCAAGTCCGGCATCAGCGGGGCCGGGCGCAAGGCCAGCGTCCCCCTGCTCGAGGCGGAGGCGGCCGAGAACTTCAAGGCCTACGCGGTGCCGGGTCACCGCCACCTGCCCGAGATCCGGCAGGGACTCGAGGCCGTCGCCGGCCGACCCGTCTCGCTCACCTTCGTGCCTCACCTCACGCCCATGATCCGGGGGATCCATGCCACCCTCTACGCCCGCCTGCGCGAGCCCGCCGACGCCGCGACCCTCACGGAGCGCTTCGCGCGGCGCTACGCCGGGGCCCCCTTCGTCGACGTCCTGCCCCCGGAGTCCCATCCCGAGACCCGCACGGTACGGGGCACCAATCAGTGTCGCATCGCGGTGCACGTGCCCCAGGGCGGGCGCACGGTGGTGGTGCTCTCCGTGATCGACAACCTCGTCAAGGGCGCGGCCGGCCAGGCCGTGCAGAACATGAACCTCATGTTCGGGTTCCCGGAGACCCTGGGGCTGATGCAGCCTCCGCTGGTACCCTGAAGCCATGGCGGGCGGCGAGTTCCTCGTCTACCGGGCATGGATGTTGCGTACCATCGCCGTGGTGGCGCTGCTGCTGTTCCTGCTCGGCGGCGGGCTGCTCTACGAGGCCGGGCTCAGCCGGGGCCGCCAGGCCCGGGTCACGCTCGAGGCCGAGCGGGACCGGCTCCACGCCCGGGTCACGGCGCTCGAGGCGAAGGTGCGCCGGCTCGAGGAAGAGAACGTGCGCCTGCGGCGCGCCGGCGAGATCGACCGCCTGGCGGTGGACGAGGCCCGTGAGCGCCAGGCGGAGCTGGAAGAGGCCAACCAGGAGCTGCTGCGCGAGCTGCATTTCTACCGCAGCGTGATGGCGCCGGACAAGGCCGGCCGGGGGCTGGTGATCCGGGAATTCACCCTCACGCCCCAGCCCGACGGCAGGTATCGGCTGCAGCTGTTGCTGGTGCAGACCGGCCGCAACGACCGCACCGTGCGTGGGCGCCTCCAGGTGCGTTTCCTGGGCAGGCGCGGCGACCGTCCCCAGGAACTCACGCTGGCGCAGGTTTCCGTGAAGGGGCGCAAGGAATACCCCTTCCGGCTGAAGTACTTTCAGGCCATCGAGGACCTCTGGCGCCTGCCGGAGGGGTTCCGGCCGCAGCGCATACGCTTTCGCGCCCTGGTCCAGAGGGCGAAGGCCAGGCAATGGGACTATGCCTGGCCGGGCACGGCGCGCCGTGCGGGAGATCCTGCCAAGTAGGGAGGGAGTGAACCATGTGGAAAAAGAAGTCCGGCCGTAGTGCGTCCGTCACCACGCTCATCGGCAAGGGCACGTGCATCGAGGGCGACGTGCGCTTCCAGGGGGGATTGCACGTCGACGGCTGCATCCGCGGCAACGTGATCGCCGAGGAGGGGAGCGAGGCGGTGCTCATTCTCAGCGAGGAAGGCCGCATCGAGGGCGAGGTGCACGTGCCCCACGTCATCCTCAACGGCCGGGTCACCGGCGACGTCCATGCCGCGGGCCAGGTGGAGCTGGCCTCGAAGGCGAGCATCTCCGGTGACGTCTACTACCGGCTCATCGAGATGGCCATGGGGGCGGAGGTCAACGGGCGCCTGGTGCATGTCGAGGAAGGCGAGGGCGCCAAGGTGGTGGCCTTCAGGGAAGAGGCCGGCGACGACGGGGCGACGGCATCCTGACGCTGTCGCGCCGGGGGGCGGCGTACCGGCGCCGGCGGGATCCCGCAGGCGTCATGATGTTGACTTGTCCTGCGGCCGAATCGATAATCCCGAGCATCCATCCCAGGAATTCGCACCGGAGACGCCATCATGAGCGATGCAGCGGTAAGCACCCAGGAGGAGGCCCCCCTCAACTTCACCGAGGCGGCCGCCCTCAAGGTCAAGGAACTGATCGAGCAGGAGGACAATCCGGACCTGAAGCTGCGCGTGTTCATCACGGGCGGCGGCTGTTCCGGGTTCCAGTACGGGTTCACCTTCGACGAGAACATCCAGGAGGGGGACACCGTCATCGAGAAGTGCGGAGTGACCCTCCTCATCGACCCCATGAGCTTCCAGTATCTCACCGGCGCCGAGATCGACTACAAGGAAGACATCGAAGGGGCCCAGTTCGTGATCCGCAATCCCAACGCGGTGACCACCTGCGGCTGCGGCTCTTCCTTCTCCCCCACCTGATCGTGCATCTTCGGGCTGCGAAAGGACGCGCACGCGTCCTTTCGTCGTTCATGGGCCCCGCCCCTTCGCGCCGCGGTCTCGCGCAGCATCCAGGAGCCTCTGCATGAGCCAGTACCTCCCCGGACTCGAAGGCGTACCGGCCACCCGGTCGAACATTTCGGATCTCGACGGCAAGCGCGGCATTCTCACCTACCGCGGTTACCGCATCGCCGATCTCGCACGCTACAGCACCTTCGAGGAGACGGCCATGCTGCTGCTCGACGGCAAGTTGCCAAGCCGCGAGGAACTGGCCGAGTTCGACCGCCAGCTGCGCGAGAACCGCAGGGTGAAATACAACCTGCGCGAGATCATGAAGTACCTGCCCGCCACGGGGCATCCGATGCAGATGCTGCAGGCCTCCATCGCGGCACTCTCCATGTTCTATCCCGGGGACGAATGCTTGACCGGCAGCGACCTGTGCGAGGACCTCGAGTACGTTCACACCATGTCGGTCAAGATCCTCGCCCGCATGGCCACCCTGGTCGCCATGTGGGAGCACATCCGCAACGGGTACGATCCGGTCGAGCCCCGCAAGGATCTCGGTTACGCCGAGAACCTGCTCTACATGTTCAACGGCGAGGACCCGGATCCGCTCTACGCGCGCATCCTGGATGCCTGCCTGATCCTGCATGCCGAGCACACCATCAATGCCTCGACTTTCGCGGCGCTGGTGGCCGGCTCCACGCTCACCAATCCCTTCCTGGTGATCGCCGCCGCCATCGGCACCCTGGCCGGACCCCTGCACGGCGGGGCCAACCAGAAGGTGGTTCAGATGCTGCGCGAGATCGGTTCCCCCGACCGGGCCGAGGCCTGGCTCGAGGAACAGTTGCGCCACAAGCGCAAGATCTGGGGGTTCGGCCACCGCGAGTACAAGGTGAAGGACCCCCGCGCCATCATCCTGCAGGACATGATGATGGACCTGATGAAGGAGCGCGGGGGCGAGGTGACGCCGCTCTTCGAGATCGCCGTGGCCCTGGAAAAGGCGGCCGAGTCCCGGCTCGGTCCCAAGGGGGTCTATCCCAACGTCGATTTCTATTCCGGCCTGCTCTATCTCCAGATGGGCATCCCGGAAGACCAGTTCACGTCCATCTTCGCCGTCGCCCGCTGCGCCGGGTGGCTGGCACACTGGCGCGAGCAGCTCAAGGACAACCGGATCTTTCGTCCCACCCAGGTCTACACCGGCGAGGCCGAGCGCGACTACGTCCCGATCGACCAGCGCTGAGGTCTGTTTCCGACAGCCACGGAATACCTCTTCCAGGTCCCGGCCTACGCTTGTATCCGTTCGCTCGGCCTGGACGACACATGAACACTCATTTTCCTCTGTGTTCCCTGTGTCTCTGCACCCTCTGCGCTCCGTAACGAATATCGTCCCGAGTGCAGGGCATCGCAGCGTCGGCCCCGTTCGGCCGGCCGCGGCACGTCCAGCTTCTGAATCTGGATCCCCAAAAGCCCTTCAGTGCGTTTCGTGGGTTTCCGCGGCTATCGGAAGGGCCGGTGGAATGGTGACGGGCACGCTCGCATGCGTTCGCTTTGCCCGTCCTGTGCCGCTGGACTTCTGACCTCAGGGGCTCCCAGTTCCAGCTTCCGGCTCCTGGCTCCCAACTCCCCCTTTTACGGCAGATGAAGGCCGCCCAACACCACCCGGCGCCGGGCCCCGGTGACCTCGGGGAGGTTGCCGGGCTTGCCCTCGATGCGCCGTTTCGCCAGCCAGGCGAAGGCCGCCGCCTCCACCCACTCGGCGGCGAGGCCTAAGGCGTCCGTGGGCTCGACCACGACCCCGGGCAGGGCCTCCTGGAGGGCCGCCATCAGGGCGGGATTGCGCGCCCCGCCGCCGCAGACCAGCAGGCGGGCCGGGCGGGCCGGGCAATACCGGTGCAAGGCGTCGGCCACGGTGTGTGCCGTCAGTGCCACCAGCGTGGCCTGCACGTCCTCCGGGCGGTATGCCTCCAGGCGGGTACCGGCCGCCTGCAACCAGCCGAGATGGAAGTACTCCCGGCCCGTGCTCTTCGGTGGCGGGGCGGCGAAATAGGGATCGGAGAGCCAGGCCGCGAGGAGTTCCGGGACGGGGCGGCCGCGACGTGCCCAGGCCCCCTCGCGGTCGTAGGGGGCCCCGGTATGGGCCTGGCACCAGGCATCGAGCAGCAGGTTGCCCGGGCCGGTGTCGAAGCCGGTGACCGGTGCCATGGGGTCGGCCGGCAGGCAGGTGAGGTTGGCGATGCCCCCGAGGTTGAGCACTGCCCGGTCCTCTTCCCGGTCGCGGAACAGGGCGGCGTGAAAGGCGGGCACCAGGGGAGCGCCCTGGCCCCCGGCGGCGATGTCCGCGCGGCGGAAATCGGCCACCACGGGGATCCCGGTCGTGACCGCCAGGTAGGCGGGGTCTCCGAGCTGCAGGCTGTTGGCCGTGGTCCCGCCGGGGGCGTGCCAGACCGTCTGGCCATGACTGCCGATGGCCCGGACGGTGCCCGGGAGCGGACCGGCCCTTTCCAGCAACCCGCGCACGGCGGAGGCGAACTGTTCCGCCAGGGCGTGATCGAGTCGGGCGATCTCCGCCCAGGAGAGGCTGGCGTCCGGGGTGATCCGGGAGAGGAGCTCCCGGCGGAAGGCCCCGGGGTAGGGACTGCAGTGGACGGCCAGCAGGGCCGGTGGGGTGGCGGCGAAATCGACCAGGGCGGCATCGACCCCGTCGAGGCTGGTCCCCGACATCAGGCCGATGTAGAGGGAGGGGTCACGCATGTGCCCGGTCAGGGTTGCATGGCGACCTGGGTGCCGTCCGGATGCGCGCCATCGAGGGCGGCGAGCAGGGGGCGGGTCTTGCGCCGGAAATCGTCCAGGTAACGGCGGTCGATGGGAGCGGCGGCCGGCAGCCGCACGGTGAGCGGGTTGTGGTGCACGCCGTCGATGCGGAATTCGTAGTGCAGGTGCGGGCCGGTGGCCAATCCGCTCTTGCCCACGTAGCCGATGACCTGCCCCTGGTGGACGGTGCGTCCGGCGCGAATGCCCCGGGCGAAACGGGAGAGGTGGGCATAGAGGGTGCTGTATCGGCTGCCGTGGCGCAGCACGATCACCCGGCCATAGCCTCCCTTCCAGCCGGCGAAGACGACCTTGCCGTCCCCGGTCGCCTTGACCGGTGTGCCATAGGGCGCGGCGTAATCGACCCCCTTGTGGGCGCGAATGCGGTGCAAGATGGGGTGCATCCTGCCCAGCGTGAAGCGGGAACTGATGCGCGTGAAGGCCACGGGCGTGCGCAGGAAGGCGCGGCGCATGCTGTGTCCGTCGGGCGTGTAGTAGTCGGTGTGTCCCCGCGGGTCGGTGTAGCGCACGGCGCGGTGGACACGACCGCGGTTGACGAACTCGGCCGCCAGGATCACGTCCTTGCCGATCCGGCGCCCGTCGAGGCGGTGTTCCTCGTAGAGCACGGTGAAGCGGTCCCCCTGCCGAATGTCGAGGGCGAAGTCGATGTCCCAGCCGAAGATGCCGGCCAGTGCCATCGTCAGGGCGTCCGACAGGCCGGCCTTCTGGGCCGCCAGGAAGAGCGAACGGTGGATGACGGCCGTCGCCTGGCGCAGCCGTCGCTCCGGTGTGCGTACCCGGTGCTCGAAGCGGCAGGCATCCGGTGCGGTGCATTCCACCCGCAGGGTCGAGAGCGGGTCCTGTTCGAATTCCAGGGCGCTCAACCAGTCGCCGTCCGGGGCGGCCAGCAAGCGGATCCTTTGGCCGGGGTAGAGGTGCCGGAGTGCCCGTCGCTGGTCACGGTTCGCCTGGGCGAGCAGGGCTTGCAGGGCCTGGGCGCTGAGCCCGGCACGCCGGAAGATGCGGGCCAGGCTGTCGCCGCGGCGTACCCGCAGTGCGCGCCAGGGACGCTTCGGCAGGGCGGTCGTGGCATCAGGAGGTCTCGGGGACGGGGGCGCCTCCGCCGGGTGCGCCGGTGGGACGTCCGCCGCCGGGGCGGGCGAGGCTGTCGATGGGACGGGAGTCGATCCGGCGACGTCCGGGGGGGCGGTCGAGCCGGTGGCGGGTGCCTTGCCCCTGGAAGGGAGGGCCAAGAGGAGGCTCGCCGCCGCGAGCACGAAACCGCACAGGAACCAGACCATCCGCGGCAGGCGACGCGCCGGGGTGGCAGCGGTCGAGGGCTTGAAGTCCCGCGGGATGTCTGTCGGGCAGGTCACGGATTTTCCTTGCCTTTGGTTCCGCGTACGCTAGCGCTTCCCCGGGGGCGGGTCAATCCCCGAGTGTTGGGCGACGACGCGCCGGCGCCCCGGGGCTCCTGGAGCAGGATGCGTGCCATTCGCCCCCTGCAGCAGCCTTCGGGCCCGCGCCCGCGTCACGGCGGTTTCGGGAAGGTACGCCTGCGCCCTGCACCCCCAGTCTGCCATGGCGGTGGTCAAGGTTGTGGTACCCTTTGCACGTTTTCGTGAACGGGATCGCACGGGAGATCGTCTCCCTTCCCGTCATGCCCACGGGGAGGGCATGGATCCCGGGGAAGATGGCCGGATGAGTGAACGTCGATGCCTGCACCCGATGAAGCACTGAAACTCCTGATGCGGGGCGTCAGCGAGGCGCTCCTCGAGGAAGAACTACGCGCCCGGCTCGAGACGGGCCGCCCCCTGCGGGTCAAGGCCGGGTTCGACCCCACGGCCCCCGATTTGCACCTCGGGCACACCGTGCTCCTCAACAAGCTGCGCCAGTTCCAGGAACTCGGCCACGAAGCCATCTTCCTGATCGGCGATTTCACGGGCATGATCGGGGATCCCACCGGCAAGAACGTCACCCGCAAGCCGCTCACCCGCGACGAGGTGATCGAGAACGCCCGCACCTACGAGGCCCAGATCTACAAGATCCTCGATCCCGAGAAGACCCTGGTGATGTTCAATTCCAGCTGGATGGGCGAGATGGACGCCGCGGGCATGATCGAGCTCGCCTCCCGCTACACGGTCGCGCGCATGCTCGAGCGCGACGATTTCTCCAAGCGCTTCGCCGCCGGGCAGCCCATCGCCATCCATGAGTTCCTCTATCCGCTGGTGCAGGGTTACGACTCGGTGGCCCTGAAGGCGGACGTGGAGCTCGGCGGCACGGACCAGAAGTTCAACCTGCTCGTTGGGCGCGAGTTGCAACGCCAGTATGGCCAGCCCCCTCAGGTCGTGATGATGATGCCCATTCTCGAGGGCCTGGACGGGGTCCAGAAGATGTCCAAATCGCTCGGCAACTACGTGGGCATCGACGAGCCGCCCGAAGAGATGTTCGGCAAGATCATGTCCATCAGCGACGCGCTCATGTGGCGCTGGTTCGAGCTGCTCAGTTTCCGTCCCATGGAAGAGATCGAGCGCCTGCGCCGCGAGACGGAGGCCGGCCGCAACCCGCGCGACGTCAAGTTCGAGCTGGCCCGAGAACTGGTCGCCCGGTTCCACGGCGAACGCGCGGCGCAGCAGGCCCAGGAGGCGTTCATCGCCCGCTTCCGGGACAAGAGGCTGCCCGACGAGATCCCGGAGGTGCACGTCGCGGCCGGCGCAGGCGGCCGGTTGCGTATCGCCAACGTGCTGCGTGACGCCGGCCTGGTCTCCAGTACCTCGGAGGGAATGCGCATGGTGAAACAGGGCGCCGTGCGGATCGACGGCGAGCGGATCGAAGACCCCACCCTCGAGCTTGCCGCCGGAGAGACCCGGGTGGTCCAGGTGGGCAAGCGTCGTTTCGCCCGGGTCACCCTGACCGGCTAGCACCCTGTCGGACTTTGGGGACCGCGCTCCCGCCTGCGCAGTGGATCCGGCCAAAGCCCGACAGGCGGCCCGCCGCGCCGGTCGACTGGTCGGGCGCCTGCATCGGCAAGGGTATTGACGGGGCCCTCCGGGGCAGTATAATGCGCGGCTCCAGCGAGCGGGTGGCCCGAGCCGGGCACCGGTTCCGGCCGGGGTGTTGACAATCACGGCACCCGCGCTAGAATGATCGCCCCCGCCAGGCAAGATCCTGGCGCGTTCTTTCACAAAGCAATCAGGTAACTTGTGTGGGCGCTCGCGTCGATCGAGTTGCGGTGCCAGCCGTACACTTCGATGAAGAGTGTCCAAACGCCCAGCTTTTGGACAGCGATTCATCGAGCCTGTATTCGCCCACGGTCGCCCTTCGGGGAGGTCGTCGGGCAGCAAACTTGAACTGAAGAGTTTGATCCTGGCTCAGATTGAACGCTGGCGGCATGCCTAACACATGCAAGTCGAACGCGAAAGCACCTTCGGGTGCGAGTA
>RFHK01000131.1 GCA_003695825.1 Gammaproteobacteria bacterium
GAATCGGGCCTGGTAGTGTTCGCGCAGGTTGGCATGCGCCTGCAGCAGCTCGAGGGTGCGCAGCAGGATCTCGGCGAAGTCCACCAGCCCGCTGCGCCGACACAGTGCGTCGTAGGCGGCATAGACCTCCACGTGCAGGCGCAGGGCGGGGTCATCGTGGTGCGGGATGTCCGCGGCCCGCAGGCCCTCGTCCTTGCGGGCGTTGATGAAGGCCTGCAGCTGCTTGGGCGGCCAGCGCTTCTCGTCGATGTCCAGGGTGCGCATCACGCGCCGGAGGATGCGCAACTGGTCGTCGGCGTCGATGATCTGGAAGTGCTCGGGCAGTCCGGCTTCCTGCCAGTGGGCACGCAGCAGGCGGTGCGCGAGGCCGTGGAAGGTGCCGATCCACATGCCGCGCGCAGGCACCCCGAGCAGGCGCTCGACCCGGCCGCGCATCTCTCCGGCGGCCTTGTTGGTGAAGGTGACCGCCAGGAGGCCGAAGGGGGAGACCCGCTCCACCTGCATCAGCCAGGCCAGGCGGTGCACCAGTACCCGGGTCTTGCCGGACCCGGCCCCGGCCAGCACCAGCACGTGGCCGGGCGGCGCGGCCACGGCCTCGCGCTGGGCGGGATTGAGCCCCTCGAGCAACCGTGAGACGTCGTCCCGGCGATCCATCAGTCGGAGGATACCCGAACCTGGGAAGGGGGCGCACCCCGGGCGACCAGGTGACGGCGGCTGAGCGCCTCGAGTTCGGGCGTACCCGCGACCAGGAGGTCATAGCCGCGCAGGCTGTAGTGCTGCTCGGCCACGGTGGAGAGCGCCTCGATGACGCGGGTCTGCGGGTCGGTGCCGCCCACCTCCAGGTGGCGGTAGCTGAAGTGGTCGAGCGCGTCCAGCCAGGCCCGGCAGAGGTTGTGCAGGTAGGGCTTGGTGCCCGGCGGCGTGATCCAGTACAGGTGCAGGCTCTCGGCGGTCTCCAGGGCCACGGCCTGTTCGATCAGGCTCTTGATGGGCGCGAAGTGCTCGTCCCAGGCGATGAAGATGAGCGAGTGAATGGAATCGACGTCCAGCACGCAGCGCCCGCGGGGGCCCTCGATGGTCACCGCCTGGCGTTCCCCTCCCCGGCGCAGGACCTCGGCCAGGGCCGCCTGCTCCGGCCCGAGGTGCAGCTCGATCTGGGTCTCGTCGCAGGGGCAGCTGGCGAGTGGACACTCGGCCGAGGCCGACCCGGCCGTGATCCGTGCGTGCTGCCCAGAGAGGAACTGGAAGCGGGCCGGCGGATCCGGGGCCAGCTGCACGATGAGCATCTCCCCCTGTTCCTGCAGCCTGCGCACGTGCGCCCCGACACGCTGCTGGGGCAGGGCCCCCGGGTCCCGCACCTCGTCGACCACGAGAGTGACGTCGGTGAGGGCGGTATTGGCGCACATGAGGATCCGGCGGGCATAGTGGTCTTCCTCGGTGAGGGTGTGGGCATAGTCGTGCACCGGCTTGACCTCGCCGCTCACCAGGGTGGCCTTGCACCGCCCGCAGGAACCATCGGAACAGCCGTAGGGCAGGGCATAGCCGGCCCGGAGGCCGGCCTGCAGCAGGCTCTCGCTGCCGGGCACCAGGTACTCGTGGCGGCTGGGCTTGAGGGTGACCCGCGCGGCCACGATGCGCAGGAAGGCGTCGGTGGCCAGGGCCTCTTCGGCCACCCCGGGCACCCGGGCCAGTTCCCGTTCCTCGGCGCGGAACCAGTCGTGCAGGGCACGCACCGCCTCGTCTTCGGGTCGGGCCTCGTGAAGCCGGTCCAGGCGTTCCCGCAGGCGGTCGAGAAAGCGCCGGTAGCGGCGGACCTGGGCCCGGGCCGTGCCCAGCTCGTGCGAGAGGGTGGTGACGCGCGCGGCCAGCACCTCGATGTCGGGGAGGGGACCGTAGTTGTCGCTCACCTTGCCATAGGCCTGCTGGATGATGCGGTCGGCGCGCTCGAGCATGGCGCTGTCCTCGACCTGGGTCTGCGGATAGAGACGCAGCAGCTCGTTGAGGTCGAGCTCCCCCTCGAAGGTCTGCAGCAGGCCCTCGCGAATCTGCTTCTGGAGGGTGGCGCGCTTGACGCCCACCAGGCGGGCGGCGCGCGAGAGGCTGATCAACTGGGCCATGGATCCTTCCGTCGCATCAAGGGTTCCACTCGTGCCGCCCGGTCCGCAGGCGGCGGTAGTTGCGCACCATGATCACTGTCTTGAGGACGGCCGCCCGGTCCACGCGGGGGATGCGCAAGCCGATCTCGATGGGCACGCAGCCGGCCTCGGGCCTGCCGACCTCGAGGTACTGTGGCGCCCGGGAGTCGGGCGCAAGCCGCCGCAACCGGGCCTCCCACCGGACTTCCCGTCCCTCGAAGGGCCCCGTGAAGCGGAAGACGGCACGGGAAGGCGTCAGCGAGCGCAGCTCGATCCCCGCGGCGGCCAAGGCCACGCGGTGGCGGTCCGTGCCTGGGGGGTGCGCCTGCCTCATGCCCGGATGATGCGGCACGAGGCGGCGGGAGACAAGTGTATCAGCCCGCGGTGCGAGCGGCCTGCAGGGCCGCGAACGCGTCCTCGAAGAAAAACTTTTTCTCGCCCAGGGCGGGCTCGAGCTGGTCGAGCCAGGTGGCCTCGGGATCGAAGCGGGCGAAGAAGGGCCGCTGCACCCAGTCCGGGTTGCGGGCCTGGATGAAGCGCAAGACGAAGACGTCCTCTTCCCCGATGCGGGTGACGCCCTGGATCTCCACCTTGCCGGGCGCCGCGCTCATGCTGGGCCCGCGCACGGTCCGCGCCAGCCCAGAGACCCGTTGCACGGCCTCGCGGTAGATCGCCCAGGCCCGCGCCAGGGGGACCTCGAAATACCGGCGGGCGCCGGTGTCGCGTTCCACGAACAGGTAGTAAGGCACGATACCGAGCCGCACCTGTTCCTGCCAGAGGCGGGCCCAAACGCCGGGGTCATCGTTGATGTGCCGGAGCAGGGGGGCCTGGGCGCGGATCACCGCGCCGGTGTCGCGAATACGCCGCACGGCCTCGCGCACGATCGGGGTCTCCAGCTCCCGCCAGTGGTTGAAATGCGCCATCACGGCGACGTGGCGGCCGGCGGCGACCAGGCGTTCCAGCAGGCGCAACAGGTCGTCGGCGTCCTCGTCGAGGACGTAGCGCTGCGGCCAGAAGCTGAGCGACTTGGTGCCGATGCGGATCGTCTGCACCCGGGCGAGTTCCGGACGGGAGAGAAAGGGCTCGAGGTAGGCCGCCAGGTGCTTGGTCTTCATGACCATGGGGTCGCCGCCCGTGACCAGCAAGTCGGTGACCTCCGGGTGTGCGGCCAGATAGGCATGCAGGTGCTCGGCCTCGTGGGTCGCAAAGCGCAGTGCCTTGTCGCCCACGAACTGGGCCCAGCGGAAACAGAAGGTGCAGTAGCTGTGGCACACCTGGCCCTGGCTGGGGAAGAAGAGCACCGTCTCGCGGTACTTGTGCTGCATGCCGGGCAAGGGGGTGCCGTCGAGCAGGGGCACGTTGAGCGCCATCTGGCCGGCCGGATGGGGATTGAGCCCGGCGCGGATCTCGTCGGCGACCTCCCGCACCCGGCGGGCATCGGCGCCCGCGCGCAGCACCCCGGCCATGCGTTCGAAATCCGCCTCCGAGAGCATCTCCCGCTGCGGGAAGACGAGCCGGAAGACGGGATCCTCCGGGACCCTGGACCAGTCGATCAGCTCCTCGACGACGTAGCGGTTGACCCGGAAGGGGAGCACCTGGGCGACGACGCGGATCGCGAAGCGCGTCTCCTCCGGGAGCCGGGCGAGCGGGGCGATGCGGTCGAGCTGGCGGGCCGTGTAGACCTCGTAGCGGGTGACCTGGGTCAGGCGGGGCGCACCCTTGCGAACCCGCTCCTGCAGCCGGGCAGGGGTCCGTGTCATGGCGTCTTCCTGGTGGGGATCAGAGGGTCAGCTCGCCTTGCGGAGGGCCTTGAGCGCGCGCTTGATGCTCGGTGCCTCCAGGTCGACGGTCTCGGGTCGGCGGCCGGCCAGGTACTCCGCCATGGAGACCGTGGGCACCTTGAGGGCGTCGACCAGGGGGTACATGGTGCACACTTCGCAGGCGCGCAGGCGGGGCTGGGTGCCGGCGGAGACCTTGGTACCGGTGGGGCGCTGGCGCAGCTTCTGGCAGTTCTCGGTGCGCATGTACGCCCCCTGGGGAATGCAGTAGAACATGAGGTCTTTCTTCACGTAAGGCTCCTTGTCTTCCCGGAGTCGACCGGCGCGTCCGATCGACCACAGTGACGACCTGCCGGGCAGCGGCAGGCCGTAACCGACGCAATCAAGTTGCGCTAGTGTACCAGATACCGGAGGCATGCGCCATATACTGGAGAAAAATCAGCCGTTTATCCAACCTGCGCCGGGATCTCATTCCACGGTGACGGATTTCGCCAGGTTGCGCGGCTGGTCGACGTCCGTGCCACGCAGCACGGCGACGTGATAGGCCAGCAACTGCAGGGGCACGGTATAGACGATGGGTGCCGTGCCGGGGCAGATGTCGGCGAGCGTCAGGGCGCGGTAGCGGTCGAGGTCGATCTGCACCTGCTGGTCGGAGAACAGGAACAGCTCGCCGCCCCGGGCCCGCACCTCCTGCAGGTTGGAGAGGACCTTCTCGAGCAACGGATCGTTGGGGAGGGCGCAGACCACGGGCATGCGCTCGTCCACCAGCGCCAGCGGGCCGTGCTTGAGCTCCCCGGCCGGGTAGGCCTCGGCATGGATGTAGGAGATCTCCTTGAGCTTGAGCGCCCCCTCCATGGCGATGGGCCAGAAGGCCCCGCGCCCCAGGAAGAGGGCGTTGTCCCGGTCGGCGAAGGCCTCGGCCATGCCGCGGATGGCCTCGTCCAGCGCCAGCGCCACCTCCACCTGGCGCGGCAGGGCGTTGAATTCCTCCACCCAGGCGCGCTCGGTGTCCGCATCCAGGCCGCGGCGCTTGGCGAGCGCCAGGGTGAGCAAACGCAGGGCGACCAGCTGGGTGGTGAAGGCCTTGGTGGAAGCCACGCCGATCTCGGGCCCGGCCCGGGTCATGAGCGCCACGTCGGATTCGCGCACCAGCGAGCTCTCGGGCACGTTGCAGATGGTGAGGCTGCCGAGGTAGCCGGCGCCACGGGCCCCGCGCTGCGCGGCCAGGGTATCGGCCGTCTCGCCCGACTGGGAGATGGTCACGAACAGGGTGCCCGGGGGCACCACCACCTTCCGGTAGCGGTACTCGGAGGCGACCTCCACCATGCAGGGGACACCGACCTCTTCCAGCCAGTAGCGGGCCACCAGGCCGGCATGGTAACTGGTCCCGCAGGCGATGATGTGAACCCCCTGCGTGCGGTCGAGCAGGGCGCGCGCCTCGTGGCCGAAGCTCTCCTCGAGCAGGCGCCCGCGGTGCACCCGCCCTTCGAGGGTCTCGGCGATCACCGCCGGCTGCTCGAAGATCTCCTTCTGCATGTAGTGGCGGTAGGGCCCCTTCTCCGCGGTGGAGGCACTCAGCCGGGAGACCTTCTCCGGCCGCTCCACCGGATGCCCGCCTTGGTCGAACACCCGCACGGCATCCCGGCGCACCTCGGCGATGTCGCCTTCCTCCAGGAACAGGAAACGCTGGGTGACCGGCAGCAAGGCGAAGACATCGGAGGCGATGAAGTTCTCGCCCACGCCCAGGCCGATCACCAGCGGACTGCCGGCCCGGGCCACCACCAGGCGGTCCGGCTCCCCGGGAGCGATGACGGCCAGGGCATAGGCGCCTTCCAGGCGCGCGACCACCTGCTGGACGGCGGCGAGCAGGTCCGGGGTGGTCTCCAGGGTGTGTGCCAGCAGGTGCGCGATGACCTCGGTGTCGGTCTCGGAGGTGAAGCGAAAACCGGCCGCTTCCAGTTCGCTGCGCAGCTCGGCGTGGTTTTCGATGATGCCGTTGTGCACGATGGCCACGCGCTCGCCGCTCATGTGCGGATGGGCGTTGCGCTCCGCCGGCATGCCGTGGGTGGCCCAGCGGGTGTGCGCGATGCCGAGGTCGCCGGAGAAAGGCGTCTGCGCGATGCGCCGCGCCAGTTCGGCCACCTTGCCCACCGAGCGGATGCGCTGCAACTGCCCGCCCGCGTCGCGCACGGCGATGCCGGCGGAGTCGTAGCCCCGGTACTCGAGACGCTTGAGCCCCTCGAGCAGGAGGGGCACCACGTCCCGCTGCGCGATGGCGCCTACGATGCCACACATCAGCAGAGCCCTCCCGGCTTTTCGGGGGTCGGGAAGGCCCCCCCGGGTTTCGGGGTACCGAAGCGGATTCGCGACAGGGAAGTCAGAAGACAGAAGTCAGGGGTCTGAAGCCGGAAGACGGAAGACGGAAGACGGAAGACAGAAGTCAGAAGACAGAAGTCAGAAGACAGAAGGCAGAAGGCAGAAGGCAGGAGACAGAAGTCAGGAGACAGAAGACAGAAGACGGTGGGCAGGAAACGAATCCGTCTTCCGGTTCGCCCTCCCTCACCCTGCCCCTCTCCCGTCAGGGGAGAGGGGAAGGCACGACCTGCCCGCCGAGGGGTGAGGGGATCCCAATCCGGATCAACGCCTGCATCCTTCTTTCCCGGACACCACCTCGCTGCTGCGGACCAAGGCAAGCTTCCCGCCTTGACATCAGAGACGAAAACCGATCCTCGGAATTCAACAGGAACAGCGTCGCCGCCTTTCGGGATCATCATTACCATTTCCTCATTATCTTTCAGCTCTACCTTCCCGACCCCCGCCTTCCGCCTTCCGCCTTCCGCCTTCTAGCTCCTAGCTCCCAGCTCCTAGCTCCCAGCTCCTAGCTCCCAGCTCCTAGCTCCTAGCTCCCAGCTCCTAGCTTCTGTCTCCTCACTCCTCACGC
>RFHK01000132.1 GCA_003695825.1 Gammaproteobacteria bacterium
CCAGCTTCCAGCTCCCAACTCCCCCTACAATCCCGCGGCGTCGCGCAGTTCCTCGGCCTTGTCGGTCCGCTCCCAGGTGAACTCGGGTTCCTCGCGGCCGAAATGGCCGTAGGCGGCGGTCTTGCGGTAGATGGGGCGGATGAGGTCGAGCATGCGGATGATGCCGTAGGGACGCAGGTCGAAGTGCGCGCGGACGAGCTCGACGATCTTCTCGTCGCTGACCTTGCCCGTGCCGAAGGTGTTGACCATCACCGAGGTCGGCTCGGCCACGCCGATGGCGTAGGAGACCTGGATCTCGCAGCGCTCCGCGAGCCCCGCGGCGACGATGTTCTTGGCGATGTAGCGCCCGGCGTAGGCGGCGGATCGGTCGACCTTGGAGGGGTCCTTGCCGGAGAAGGCCCCGCCGCCGTGGTGCGCGGCTCCGCCGTAGGTGTCGACGATGATCTTGCGCCCGGTCAGGCCGCAGTCCCCCACCGGTCCGCCGATGACGAAGGAACCGGTCGGGTTGATGTGGTACTTGGTGTCGGCATGGCGCCAGGCCTCGGGGATGACCGGGTAGATGATGCTCTCCATGACCGCCTCGCGAATCTTCTCCTGCGGGATGTCCGGGTCGTGCTGGGTGGAGAGCACCACGGCGTCGACCCCCGTGATGCGGCCGTCCTCGTAGCGCAGCGTGACCTGGCTCTTGGCGTCCGGTCGCAGCCAGGGGAGCACCCCGCTCTTGCGCATCTCGGCCTGGCGCTGCACGAGCCGGTGGGCATAGTAGATGGCCGCCGGCATGAGCACCTCGGTCTCGTTGCAGGCATAGCCGAACATCAGGCCCTGGTCGCCGGCCCCCTGCTCCTCGGGGGCACCCCGGTCCACGCCCTGGGCGATGTCCGAGGACTGCTTGCCGATCAGGGAGATGACGGCGCAGGTGGAGCCGTCGAACCCGACGTCCGAGCTGGTGTAGCCGATGTCACGGATGACCTCGCGCACCAGCTCGTCGAGGTCCACCCAGGCCTCGGTACGGATCTCCCCGGCGATGATGGCGGCGCCGGTCTTGACCAGGGTCTCGCAGGCCACGCGGCAGTTCGGGTCCTGGGCGATCAGGGCGTCGAGGACGGCGTCGGAGATCTGGTCGGCGACCTTGTCGGGATGGCCCTCGGAGACGGATTCGGAAGTGAAGAGGTAGCTGCTCATCGGGGATCTGCTCCTTGCTTCCTGCGGCGGACCGCAACGAAAAAACCCGCTGGCCAAAGCACAAGCGGGTTTCCGTGGATCCATGCCTGTTTCGCTTTAGCCGGATTTCTATAGCGCCCGCAATCTGAAATCAAATCGGCGCTTCCCGGCGGATTCTAGGGGAGGGCACCGGGCAAGTCAAAGCAGGGGGGTGAGGCTGGCCGAGGCGTCCCGGGGGTCGATACGCAGCGTGAACCAGGCACAGCCGGCCTCGAGCACCGGCTCGTCGCCGCAGCTGCAGCACTGGACCTGGACGTCGAAGAAGACGGCGATGTGCGCCGTCGGGGCCGGGGCCTCGGGGTCGGGGACCCTGACGTCGAAGCCGAGGTCTTCGGCGAGCGCCCGGTCGCCGGCGGAGACGAAGCGCTCCAGTGCGAAGGCGCGCGCGGGCAGGCCGGCCAGTTCCCGCCGGAGGGTGTCGCGGAACGCCGGGGTGCGCCAGGCGGCGAGGCTCTCGGGCAGATGGATCATGCCGCGATTCTACCCCATCCGGGGCCTCCCGGTGCCCCGGCCGCGCTTGTCGCGGTCGGCGTGACGCGGCAGACTGTCGGCCACGAACCGGTACCCATCCCCAAGGAGGTGGCCCATGGTTTCACTCGAGACGCCGGTGTGCGACTTCGGCTGGAAGGCGCCGGACTTCGCCCTGCCGGGCGTGGACGGCAAGGTCTGGACGCGCGACGAATGCAAGGGCGAGAACGGCCTGCTGGTGATGTTCATCTGCAACCATTGCCCCTACGTGAAGGCCATCCGCGAGCGCCTGGTGCGCGACACCAGGGAGTTGCTCGACTACGGCATCGGCAGCGTGGCCATCATGTCCAACGACCCGACCGAGTACCCCGAGGACTCCTTCGAGAACATGAAGAAGGTGGCCGAGGCCTACGACTTCCCCTTCCCCTACCTGTTCGACGAGACCCAGGAGGTGGCCCGCCGCTACGGCGCCGTCTGCACCCCGGACTTCTTCGGTTTCAACCGCCGCCTCGAATTGCAGTACCGGGGGCGGCTGGACGCCTCGCGCAAGGAGACCGCGCCACCCGATGCCCGCCGCGAGCTCTTCGAGGCCATGGTGCAGGTGGCCAAGACCGGCAAGGGGCCGAAGGACCAGATCCCGAGCATCGGCTGCTCGATCAAGTGGAAGTCGGGCGGCTGAAGGGCGAGGCGCCAGGCGAATAAAGCGGTGCTTATACCTATATAAAATCCATTGACCCTTCTATTGCCCCGGCTAGGCAACTGATGGAAAATACGCGGCTCCGGCGGGGCGGGTCCCCGTCGTGCGCTGCGGAACAGGAACGAGAGGAGTCACCCAGGGCTGCGCTTGCCGATCGCCGCGGCTCCCGCCCCGCTGCAGACGAATTTCCGATCCCGGGCCCGGCCGGGGATCCGCTGAATCCGAAATCGCTGGAACCTGTCCTCAAGGAGAGAATGCCCATGCCTTCTCGCAGAGAGCTCGCCAATGCCGTTCGCGTCCTCAGCATGGACGCGGTCCAGAAAGCCAACTCGGGTCACCCGGGTGCCCCGATGGGCATGGCCGACATCGCCGAAGTCCTGTGGCGGGACTTCCTCAAGCACAACCCGAACAACCCGCACTGGTGGGACCGGGACCGCTTCGTGCTCTCCAACGGCCACGGCTCCATGCTGCTCTACTCCCTGCTGCACCTGACCGGCTACGACCTCAGCATGGACGACCTGCGGAACTTCCGCCAGCTGCACTCCAAGACGCCGGGCCATCCAGAGTACGGCTACACCCCGGGTGTGGAGACCACCACCGGCCCCCTGGGCCAGGGGATCACCAACGCCGTGGGCATGGCCCTGGCCGAGCGCACCCTGGCGGCCCAGTTCAACCGGGAAGGCCACCACATCGTCGATCACTACACCTACGTGTTCCTGGGCGACGGCTGCATGATGGAAGGCATCTCCCACGAGGCCTGCTCGCTGGCCGGCACCCTGGGGCTGGGCAAGCTGATCGCCTTCTGGGACGACAACGGCATCTCCATCGACGGGCACGTCGAGGAATGGTTCGACGAGGACACCCCCGGCCGCTTCGAGGCCTACGGCTGGCACGTGGTGCGCAACGTCGACGGCCACGACCCGGAGGCCATCGCAGCGGCCATCCGCGAGGCGCGCGCGGTCAACGACAAGCCTTCGCTGATCTGCTGCCGTACCGTCATCGGCTACGGCGCGCCCAACCTGTGCGGCAGCCACGACTGCCACGGTGCGCCGCTGGGCGAGGACGAGGTCAAGGCCACGCGCGAGAACCTCGGCTGGCCCTACCCGCCCTTCGAGATCCCGGACGAGATCTATGCCGCCTGGGACGCCCGGGAGAAGGGCGCCGAGGCCGAGGCCGAGTGGAATCGCCGCTTCGATGCCTACAAGGCGGCCTTCCCGGATCTCGCCGCGGAGTTCGAGCGTCGCATGAAGGGTGAGCTGCCCGCCGACTGGGAAGCGGTCACCCAGGCGTTCATCCGCGAGTGTGCCGAGAAGGGCGAGAGCCTCGCCACGCGCAAGGCCTCCAACCTCACCATCAACGCCTATGCCCGGGTGCTGCCCGAGTTCTTCGGCGGCTCGGCGGACCTGACGCCCTCCAACCTGACGGCCTGGAAGGAGGCGGTGCACGTCAACAAGACCGTGGCCGACGGCAACTACCTCTCCTACGGCGTGCGCGAGTTCGGCATGGCCGCGATCATGAACGGCATGCGGCTGCACGGGGGCTTCCGTCCCTTCGGCGGCACCTTCCTGATCTTCTCGGAGTATGCGCGCAACGCCCTGCGCATGGCCGCCCTCATGAAGATCAACCCCATCTTCGTCTTCACCCACGACTCCATCGGCCTGGGCGAGGACGGCCCCACGCACCAGCCCATCGAGCAGATCGCGACCCTGCGCCTGATGCCGAACATGTCGGTGTGGCGGCCCTGCGACACGGTCGAGACCGCCGTGGCCTGGAAGGCGGCCGTCGAGCGTACCGACGGCCCGACGAGCCTGGTGTTCTCGCGCCAGGGGTTGCCGCACATGGAGCGGACCCCGGAACAGATCGAGAACATCGCCCGCGGCGGGTACGTGCTGCGCGACTGCGAGGGTGAGCCCGAACTGATCCTCATCGCCACCGGCTCGGAGGTCTCGCTCGCGGTGCAGGCCGCGGAGGCGCTCGCCGGGGAGGGCCGCCGGGTGCGCGTGGTCTCCATGCCCTCGACCGACGTCTTCGACCTGCAGGACGCCGCCTACCGCGAGTCGGTGCTGCCCGCGTCCTGCACCCGCCGCCTCGCCATCGAGGCCGGCGTGAGCGACTACTGGCGCAAGTACGTCGGCTTCGAGGGTGACGTACTGGGCATCGACCGTTTCGGCGAGTCCGCCCCGGCCAAGGACCTCTTCCGCCACTTCGGCTTCACGGTGGAGAACGTCGTCGCGAAGGCCAAGGCGCTGCTGGGCTGAGGCGGCCACCGGTTTTCGACCGCAATCGCAATTGGGATCAAGCCTGAGGAGTAGATCATGACCATCAAAGTCGGCATCAACGGGTTCGGCCGCATCGGCCGCATGGCGTTCCGCGCCATCTACAAGGAGTTTCCGGAGATCGAGGTCGTGGGCATCAACGACCTGCTCGACCCCGACTACCTCGCCTACATGCTGCAGTACGATTCCGTGCACGGCCGTTTCGCCGGCGAGGTCAAGGCCGAGGGCGGCAACCTGGTCGTCGACGGGCGCGCCATCCGGGTCACCTCCGAGACCGACCCGGCCAATCTCGCCTGGGGCGACGTCGGCGCCGACATCGTCATCGAGTCCACCGGTTTCTTCCTGACCGCCGAGAGCTGCCAGAAGCACCTCGACGCCGGGGCGAAGAAGGTGGTCCAGAGCGCACCCTCCAAGGACGCCACGCCCATGTTCGTCTACGGTGTCAACCACAAGACCTACGACGGCCAGGCCATCATCTCGGCGGCTTCCTGCACCACCAACTGCCTGGCACCGGTCGCCAAGGTGCTGCACGACAACTGGGGCATCAAGCGCGGCCTGATGAGCACGGTGCACGCCGCCACCGCCACCCAGAAGACGGTCGACGGGCCTTCCAAGAAGGACTGGCGCGGCGGCCGCGGCATCCTCGAGAACATCATTCCCTCCTCCACCGGCGCCGCCAAGGCCGTCGGCAAGGTGCTGCCCGAACTCAACGGCAAGCTCACCGGCATGGCCTTCCGCGTGCCCACCTCCGACGTCTCCGTGGTGGATCTCACCTGCGAGCTCGAGAAACCCGCCACCTACGAGGCCATCTGCGACGCCATGAAGCGGGCCTCCGAGGAAGGGGATCTCGCCGGCGTGCTGGGCTACACCGAGGACAAGGTCGTCTCCACCGATTTCCGCGGCTGTTCCCAGCCCTCGGTGTTCGATGCCGGTGCAGGCATCCAGCTCGACGACACCTTCGTCAAGGTGGTCTCCTGGTACGACAACGAGTACGGGTACACCTGCAACATGCTGCGCATGCTCCGGCACATCGCCGGCTGAACCCGAACGGGCCGGTGCCGGGGACCCGGCACCGGCCCCCTCCCGTTCCAGAGGGATCCGGCAAGTCCCGGGCTTGCCCGATCCCTTTGAGACCAGAAACCGGAGGGCAGCACCATGTCCATTCTGAAGATGACCGATCTCGACCTGGCCGGCAAACGCGTGCTCATCCGCGAGGATCTCAACGTACCGCTCAAGGACGGCAAGGTGGCCTCCGACAAGCGCATCCGTGCCTCCCTGTCCACCATCGAGACCGCCATGAACGCCGGTGCCCGGGTGATGCTCATGTCGCACCTGGGGCGGCCCAAGGAAGGGGTCTACGAGGAGCAGTTCTCGCTGCGGCCGGTGGCCGAGCACCTCTCGCAGCTACTCGGCAAGGAGGTGCGCCTGGTCCAGGACTACCTGGAGCAACCGCCCCGGCTCGAGGACGGCGAGGTGGTGCTGCTGGAGAACGTCCGCTTCAACGTGGGCGAGAAGCGCGACGACCCGGAACTGGCGAAGAAGTATGCTGCGCTGTGCGACGTCTATGTCATGGACGCCTTCGGCACCGCGCACCGCGCCCAGGCCTCCACGCACGGCGTGGGGCTGTATGCCCCGGTCGCCTGCGCCGGGCCCCTCCTGGCCGCCGAGCTCGAGGCGCTGGGCAAGGCGCTCGAGAACCCGGATCGACCCATGGTGGCCATCGTCGGCGGCTCCAAGGTGTCCACCAAGCTCACGGTGCTCGACGCCCTCTCGAAGGTGGTCGACCAGCTCATCCCCGGCGGCGGCATCGCCAACACCTTCATCGCCGCGGCCGGTCACCCGGTGGGCAAGTCCCTCTACGAGCCCGACCTGGTGCCCGAGGCCCAGCGCCTCATGGAGGCGGCGAAGGCCAAGGGCGGCGAGATCCCGATCCCGGTCGACGTCGTGGTCGGCAAGGAGTTCTCGGAGACGGCCCAGGCCACGACCAAGAGGGTCGAGGAGGTCGCCGAAGACGACATGATCTTCGACATCGGGCCCGAGACGGCCAAGATGTACGGTGAGCTGCTCGGGAAGGCCGGGACCATCGTCTGGAACGGGCCGGTGGGCGTGTTCGAGTTCGACCAGTTCGGGGAGGGTACCCGGGCGCTGGCCGAGGCGATCGCCGCCTCGCCGGCCTTCTCGATCGCCGGCGGCGGCGACACCCTGGCCGCCATCGACAAGTACGGCGTGGCCGAGAAGATCTCCTACATCTCCACGGGCGGCGGCGCCTTCCTCGAGTTCCTCGAGGGCAAGAAGCTGCCGGCCGTGGCGATGCTGGAGGAGCGGGCCCGCGGCTGATCCCGCACGACCCGGGTCGCAGGCTGGACAGGTTCCCATGCTGAGACGCACCAAGATCATCGCCACCATGGGGCCGGCCACGGACACCCCGGAGGCGCTCGATGCCCTCATCCAGGCTGGGGTCGACGTCGTCCGGCTCAACTTCTCCCACGGCACGCACGAGGAACACGCGCGCCGTGCCGAGACCGTACGCAACCGGGCACGTGCCCATGGCCGGCAGATCGGCGTGCTGGCGGACCTCCAGGGGCCCAAGATCCGCATCGAGAAGTTCGTCGACGGCAAGGTGTTCCTGGAGGAAGGCGCCCGCTTCGTGCTCGATGCCAACCTTCCCCCCGAGGCCGGCACCGTGGAGCGGGTGGGGATCACCTACAAGCAGCTGCCCGATGACGTGCGCCGCGGCGACACCCTGCTGCTCGACGACGGCGCGGTGGTGCTCTGGGTGGAAGAGGTCAACGGGCCGGAGATCGTCTGCAAGGTGGTCGTCGGCGGCGAGCTCTCCAACCACAAGGGCATCAACCGCCAGGGCGGCGGACTCTCGGCCAAGGCGCTGACCGACAAGGACCGTGCCGACATCCGGGCCGCGGCCGAGATGCGTGCCGACTACCTGGCCGTCTCCTTCCCACGCTGTGCCGACGACATCCACGAGGCCCGCGAGCTGTTGCGCCAGGCCGGCGGCCACGGGGGGATCGTCGCCAAGATCGAGCGGGCCGAGGCCATCGCCAACATCGAGGAGATCATCGAGGCCTCCGACGCCCTGATGATCGCCCGCGGCGACCTGGGCGTGGAGATCGGGGACGCCGAGCTGCCGGCGGTGCAGAAGCGCATCATCCAGCTCGCGCGCACCATGGACCGGGTGGTGATCACCGCCACCCAGATGATGCAGTCGATGGTGGAGAACCCCATCCCCACCCGGGCCGAGGTCTTCGACGTGGCCAATGCCGTGCTCGACGGTACCGACGCCGTGATGCTCTCGGCGGAGACGGCCACGGGCAAGTACCCGGCCAAGGCCGTGGCGGCGATGGACCGCATCTGCCGGGGCGCCGAGCGTGCCCGCACGGTCGTGGCGGTGGAACGCCGCCAGCAGATGCGCTTCAACCGCATCGACGAGGCCATCGCCAAGGCGGCCATGTACACGGCCAATCACCTGGGCGTCAAGGCGATCGCGGCGCTCACCGAGTCCGGCGCCACGCCGCTTTGGATGTCGCGCGTCAGTTCCGGCATCCCCATCTACGCCTTGACCCGCCATGTGGAGACGCGTAGAAAAGTCACCCTGTACCGCGGCGTCTATCCGGTCAGCTTCGATGTCACGACCACGGATCATGCCGAGGTGAACCGCGAGGCGATCGACGAGCTGGTGCGTCGAGGTGCCGTGCGCGATGGCGATCTCGTGATCATCACCAAGGGAGACCTCGCCGGCGTGCTGGGAGGCACCAACGCCATGAAGATCCTGCGCGTGGGCGAGCACCTGCGTCCCCAGGAAGACTGAGGCGCCGTGGCCGGCCGCCCCGCCGCGGGCGGCCAGCGCTCACGGCGGGCAGAGTCGCATCCACAACCCTGGCAACTCGAGGAGAAGACCATGGCCCTGATTACACTGAGACAGCTGCTGGATCATGCCGCCGAGCACGGCTACGGCATTCCTGCCTTCAACGTCAACAACATGGAGCAGATGCACGCCATCATGCAGGCGGCGGCCGAGACCGACAGCCCGGTCATCGTCCAGGCCTCCGCCGGCGCCCGCAAGTACGCCGGCGCCCCCTTCCTGCGCCACCTGATGCAGGCGGCCGTGGAGCTGTATCCCGACATCCCGGTGTGCGTGCACCAGGACCATGGCGCATCGCCCTCGGTGTGCCTGCGCTCCATCCAGCTCGGTTTCACTTCCGTGATGATGGACGGCTCCCTGCAGGAGGACATGAAGACGCCCTCCACCTACGAGTACAACGTGGAGGTGACCCGCAAGGTGGTGGAGATGGCACACGCCGGCGGGGTCTCCGTCGAGGGGGAGCTGGGCTGCCTGGGCTCGCTCGAGACCGGCATGGCCGGCGAGGAAGACGGCGTCGGTGCCGAGGGCGTGCTCAGCAAGGAACAGCTGCTCACCGATCCCGAGCAGGCCGCCGACTTCGTCAAGCAGACGGGCGTGGATGCACTCGCCATCGCCATCGGGACCAGCCACGGGGCCTACAAGTTCACGCGCCCGCCGACGGGGGACATCCTGGCCATCGACCGCATCAAGGAGATCCACGCCCGCATCCCGGACACCCACCTGGTGATGCACGGCTCGAGCTCGGTGCCGCAGGACTGGCTCAAGATCATCAACGAGTACGGCGGTGACATGGGCGAGACCTACGGCGTGCCGGTCGAGGAGATCCAGGAAGGCATCAAGCATGGCGTGCGCAAGGTCAACATCGACACCGACCTGCGCATGGCGGCCACCGGGGCCGTGCGCAAGTTCCTGGCCGAGAACCCCAAGGAGTTCGATCCCCGCAAGTGGCTCAAGGCCGCCACCCAGGCCATGAAGGAGATCTGCAAGGCCCGCTACGAGGCCTTCGGCACTGCCGGCAACGCCTCCAAGATCAAGCCCATCAGCCTGGAGGACATGTACAAGCGCTACGAGTCCGGCGAGCTGGACCCGCGTGTGAACTGATTCCGACACCTGCCGGAATCCCTCCCGGGGCGGCGCTTGCGCCGCCCTTTTTCATTTCGAGGGCGCTGTGGATGCCACGGAAGGGGAGTGAGGTGTGAGGTGTGAGGCGTGAGGGGTGCGGAAGGAGAGCCACGGAGGCACGCGGAAGGACGAGCGCGGAAAAGAGTGGATGGGGAAGAGCGCGCCTCCGTGGCCTCTGCGTTTCGGAACAGCGGTGTGTTTCGTGCTACCGTATGAAGGTTCCCTGGTCCGCTCGTCGAGGACGGAAAGCATGCGCCTGAAGGGCATGGTCCCGCCCGACCCGGAGACCGAGGTCTCGCGGGTCCGCTACGCCGTGATTCGGACGCCGCGCCGCAACCGCAAGCGTTATCCCGCCGGTTGCGTCATCCCCGTGGCCTCCGCAGCGGAGGCCCGCGCGCGGGCCGAGGGCGATGCCCGGCTGCATCCCGCCGAGGTGGTGGGCCCGTCCAAGTCCTCCGAGGGCCAGTACATCTATTATCTCGTGGCCTGGCTGGACGAGGCCTGAGGCGGGAAGGTACGGTCCGGGAGGTCGACGATGACGCAGGTGAAAGTCTCTCCCTACCGCACCCGGCTGGACCGGGGCAACGCCTACTGGATGGCGCGCCTCGCCCGCGAGGTCTACCGTGCGCGCTCCCCCACTGACCCGGCCCCGGACGAGGAAGGGATCCTCGCGCGGCTGACGCAGGAGGACGGGGGTTTCCGTTCCGTGACGGGGGCCGATAGCGACAGTGCCCAGGCCGCGCTGATCGAGCACGAAGCTTACCTGTGCCTGGCGTTCCGCGGCACGGACGAGCTCGCCGACTGGCTGGACAACCTCGATGCCTTCCCCGTGCACCGGCTCTTCGGTGCCTTCCATCGCGGTTTCTGGAACGCCCTCGAGGACGTTTGGCCGCCGCTGGAGGCGCATCTGCGTCGCTTGCAGCGGGCGCGGCCCCGACCGGTGTTCCTCACCGGGCACAGCCTCGGCGGGGCGATGGCGACGCTGGCGGCGGCGCGCTTCGTGCACGAGGACAAGCCGTTCACCAGCGTCTACACCTTCGGACAACCCCGCGCCATGTCGCGCGAGGCGGCGCGGATCTTCAACGCCGAGTGCAAGTCGCGCTTCTTCCGCTTCTGCAACAACAACGACCTGGTCACGCGCGTGCCCGCGCGCATGATGGGCTACAGCCACGTGGGGTGCTGCCTGTACATCACCGAGGACGGGGAGATCCAGCGGGACCCGGGATTCTGGTTCCGGTTTGTCGATCACGTCGAGGGCGCCCTGGAGGCGCTGCGCGAGCGCGGCATCGACGCCATCGAGGACCATGCCCTGGACCGCTACCTCGAAGCCGTCACGGCCTGGCGGCTCAACGACTGACCCCGAGCAGGCGCCGGGTCAGGTGCAGCCGCACTGCACTCTCTTCCGTGAGACTGTGGAACAGGTGGTGGGGCCCGGTGGCCCGTGCCAGCTTCGCGTCCAGGTCGGGGCGGACCTCGGCATAGAACTTCAGCAGCCGGCGATCGAAGCGGTGCAGGGCCCAGGTGAGCGGGTCCTTGCGCCGGCGCGAGAGGATCTTCTCCACGCCGTCTTCGTAGAGGTTGCCCAGGCACAGGTGCACCGCGTTGAACAGCGTCACCCAGCCGTTGAACCAGAACATCAGGTCGACGTCGAAGGCCTCGCCCGGCGGAGGGCCGGAGGTCAGCACCTGGTGCAGCAGCTCGCGTTCCTTGACGGTCTCGCTCTCGTCGAGCAGCGCGGCGCGGCCGTAGCCGTCGACGGTGGAACTGGTGAGCAGGATGGGGGCCTCGGGGTACCGGTGCAGGACGAAGCTGGCATCCTTGAGTACCCGGCCGCGTTGGCCGGTCAGCGGGTGGGTCTTCAGGCGCGGCGCGGGGGCCATGGAGAGCACCTCGACCCGGTGCCCGCGTGCGCCGAGGGCCTGGACCAGGCGGGCGAACACACCCTTGTACAGCACGTCCCGGGAGAAGTTCAGCGCCGTCTGCTTGTGCACCAGGGCGAGCTGGATGCGGTCGGCGTAGCGGGGATAGCATTCGACGATGTTGGCGATCTTCGCCACCGGGATGCGCTCGCGCAGGCGGCCCTTGCGGTCGACGATCACTTCCTGGTGGAACTCGTCGAAGCTGACCTGGAGCAGGACCCGTGCCTGCGGCCAGCCGGCGGGACGGGCGGCGAGGGCCTCATACATGCGCCCGAGCACCGCCTCCGTGGCCGCCCGGTCCTCGGCGAAGTCACCGTTGAGCAGGATGGCGAAGGTGGTCACCCGGCGCATGGCACGGATGCCGTCGTAGAAGGTGTCCAGGTGCCGGGTCAGGTCACCGCCGGTGAAGAGGACGCTGTCGGTCAGCGCCTCCACCGTGCGGTAGATGCGCTCGGCATCGGCCTGCTTCGGGCGCGGGGGGCGCCAGATGAACATGCAATGGCGGCAGGTCTGGGGGCAACCCATGGCCGGGACGATGCCGAGCTTGGGGAAGCGGGGCGTGCCTGCGGCTTCACGGGCGGGATCCGGCAGGGCGTCGACCAGGGCGAGGCGCTCCCGGTCGTGCGCGTCGAGCATCTCGCGGTAGTGTTGCCTTTCCGCCTTCGCCAGGAGGCCGTAGGCCGCCTGGGTCGGGACCTGGAACAGGCCCAGGGAGCGCCAGACCGCGAGCAGGTGGTCGCGCAGCCGTACCGGGTCTCCCCCCTGGGCGGCGAGCAGCCGCAGCAGCTGGGCCTGCTGGACGGGACCGCCAGGCGGTGCCTGCAGCCAGTGGTGGATGTAGCCCTCGATGAAGTCCTCGGGGCGTTCGGCCTCGAGCAACAGGTCCATGAGGAAGCGGCGCGCGGGGTCGCGGAAGGCCGAGAGCAGCGGCGCCCGGTAGGGTTCGGCCACCTGGTCGCGCAGCCAGTGCCAGGCATAGAGGTAGGCGAGCGGGAAGGCGAGTTCCGCGGCCTGGGGACGTTCCCCGAGGAGGGCCGCCATGCCGCCGGACGTCAGGCGGTTCACCTCCGCCTTGAAGCGCCGGCGCAGGCCGTCGAGGTAGAGCCCGCGCAGGCGCGCCGTTTCGGCCGCTTCCCGCTCCGGGGTCTGGGAGATCGCGCTGCTCGGCATCTGCGTACCTGATCGAAAAACTCCAGTATAAGGGAAAAGCGTTCGCCCTGTCCGCCAACCGGCCGGGGCCGGCTTGCTCCCGGTGTTCCGGGCGTGCTAGAGTGCGCTGACCGAACGGTCGGTTGGGGTCGTGATGGGCAGCCAGGACCGCCTTCCTTGCAAGGACGCCCCCCCGGAATCCCCGCCGGGTCCGGGAGCACAGGCCATCCTGCGCGTGGCCGAGGCGCTCGTCGCCGAGAAGGGCTTCGATGCCGTCTCCGTCAACGACATCGCCCGGGAGGCGAGCGTGAGCAAGGCCAACGTCTTTCACCACTTCAAGTCCAAGGAGGGACTCTACCTCGAGGTCCTGCGGCATGCCTGCCGGCATTCCGCCCGGGCCCTGGACGCGGCCCTGGCGGAGAGCAGCGCGGATCCCCACGTGCGCCTGCAGCAGTTTTTCTTCCACCACCTCCGGGCCCTGCTCGAACACGCGCAGTCCTCGCGGTTGCTGCAGCGGGCGCTGCTCGAGGGGGCCTCGCAGCGGGGGCGGGAGCTGGCGGAGGAAGTCTTCGCCCACCATTTCTCCCGCCTGGTCGAGCTGGTGCGGGCCGGCCAGTCCAGCGGTTGCCTGCGCCGGGACTTCGATCCCGCGCTGCTCGCCTTCCTCCTGGTCGGGGCCAGTGCCTTCTTCTTCGAGACCCGGGCGGTGCTCCGGCACCTGCCGGAGGTGACCTTCGCCGAGCGCCCCGAGCGGTACGGCAGCGCGGTGTTCGACCTGCTCGCCCGCGGCTTCGCCCGGGCGCCCGGGGAGGTGGGCCGATGAAGCGGCGGGTACCGGGCCTGGGGATCGCCGGGTTGCTGGCGTTGGCCGCCCTGGCCGGCGCGGCACCGGCCCCGGGTGGAGAGGAGACGGGCAGCGGGGCGCCGGCGTTGCATCCCGTCCCGGTGACGCTGACCACCGCCCGTCGGCGCGATCTCGAGGTCTGGGAATACGCGGTGGGGCAGCTCGAGGCCCGCACGGCACCCACCATCGCCGCCGAGGTGGGCGGCCGGATCACGGCGGTGCACTACGCCGTGGGCGAGTCGGTGGAGGCCGGCAGGGTCCTGGCGGAGATCGACCCGGAGGACTACCGCCTGGCCCGGGACCTGGCCGCGGCCGACATCCGGCGCCTGGAGGCGCTGCTCCGGGTCCAGCGACTGCAGGTCGACCGCCTGCGTGCCCTGGTCCGGCGCGGTTCGGCGAACCAGTCGGACCTGGACGAGGCCGAGGCGCGTCTCGGCGCCCTGCGGGCCCAGCGCCTCGCCGCCCGCGTGCGGCTGCAGCAGGCCGAGCGCAACCTCGCCCGCACGCGGATCCGCAGCCCGGTCACGGGCCGGGTGGATGCCCGCTTCGTCTCGGTAGGGGACTACGTCAAGGCGGGTACGCCGCTGTTCCACCTCACCGCGCTCGGGCGGTTGCGGGCCCGCCTGCCCTATCCCGAATCCCTCGGGGACCGCCTGCGGGTAGGGTTGCCCGTGCGCCTGGAGACCCCCGGGGCCCCCGGGCGGGTCGTCACCGGGCGCATCACCGGGATCCGGTCCGTCATCGACCCGGCCAACCGGGCCATCGAGGTCCTCGTGGATTTCGACAATCCGGGGGACTGGCAACCGGGGGCGAGCGTCACCGGCGCGGTGCGCCTGGCCTTGCACCGGGGTGCCGTGGTGGTACCCGAGGTGTGCGTGGTGGCCCGCCCGGGCGGCAGCGTGGTCTACGTCGTCCGTGACGGCCGGGCGGTGGCCCGGAAGGTGCGCACCGGCCTGCGCCGGGCGGGCGAAGTGGAGATCCTCTCCGGGGTGCAGGCCGGGGAGTCGGTGGTCGCCGACGGCGCCGGGTTCCTCACCGCGGGGGCGCCGGTCGAGGTCGAGACGCCATGACGCTGCCGGAGCTCGCCATCCGGCGCCACGTGTTGACCTGGATGCTCAACGGCCTGCTGGTCCTCTTCGGCGTCCTCGCCTACCAGCGCATCGGGGTGGACCGCTACCCCTACATCGAGTTTCCCATGATCTCGGTGACCACCACGATGCCCGGGGCCAACCCGGAGATCATCGATGCCAGCATCACCAACCTCATCGAGACCGCGGTCAACAGCGTGCCGGGGATCGAGCACGTGCAATCGGATTCCTCGCCCGGGGCCTCGGTGGTGCGCGTCACCTTCCGCCTCACCAAGGACATCGACGTGGCCTTCAACGAGGTCCAGGCGAAGGTCAACCAGGTCCTGCGCGACCTCCCCGAGGAGGCGGACACACCGGTGGTCGCCAAGGTGGAATTCGGCGCCATCCCCATCCTCTGGCTGACCCTGCAGGGCGACCGGACGTTGCAGGAGCTCAACCAGTATGCCCGCAACGTGATCAAAAAACAGCTGGAGAACATCGACGGGGTGGGCGAGGTGCGCCTGGGGGGGCGGCGGGAACGCACCATCCGGGTCGAGCTCGACCTCGACCGCATGAACGCCTACGGCATCACCGCCCAGGACCTGGTGCGCGCCTTCCGCTCGGAGCACCTGCAGATGCCGGGCGGCTTCCTGGTCGGGAAGGACACCGAGTACCTCCTCAAGCTGGACCTGGAGTTCCACAAGCCCGCCGAGCTGGAGAACCTCATCGTGGCCTATCGCCACGGCGCCCCGATCCGTCTGCGCGACTTCGCCCGGGTGGTGGACGGGCTGGACGACGACCGCCGGCTGGCCCGCTTTGACGGCCAGCCGGCGGTGGGCCTGGGCATCGTCAAGGTCACGGGCGCGAACGCCGTGGCGGTGATCGATGCCGTCAAGCGCCGCCTGCGCGAGGACATCCTGCCCCGGCTGCCGCCGGGTATGCACCTCTCCATCGCGGCCGACGATTCCGACCTGATCCTCGAGCTGGTGGGCGCGCTGAAGGAGCACCTGTTGCTCGGTACCCTGCTGACGGCGCTGGTGGTGTGGATCTTCCTCCGCAGTTTCCGGGCCACCGCCATCATCGCGCTCGCCATCCCGGTCTCCCTGCTGGCGGCCGTGGCGGTGATGTACTTCGCCGGGTACACCTTCAACACCATGACCCTGCTCGGGCTGTTGCTGCTCATCGGGGTGGTGGTGGACGACGCCATCGTGGTCCTGGAGAACATCCACCGCCACCGCGAGCGCATCGAGCCGGATCCGCGGCGTGCCGCCCTCGCGGGTACCCGCCAGGTGGTCTTCGCGGTGCTGGCCTCGAGCCTCACGCTGGTATCCATCTTCGCCCCGGTGATCTTCATGCAGGGCATCATCGGGCGCTTCTTCCGCTCCTTCGCCGTGGTGGTGACCTTCGGGGTGCTCGCCTCGCTGTTCGTGGCCGTGACCCTCACGCCCATGCTCGCCTCGCGACACCTGCAGGTTTCCCGCCACCATGGTCGGCTCTACTGGCTGCTCGACGCGGTGTTCCGGGGGCTGGACCGGGGGTACCGGACCCTGTTGCGCGGCGCCTTGCGTTTCCGCTGGACGGTCGTGGCCCTGACCCTGGCCGCGGTCTCCTCGAGCGGCTATTTCTTCGGCCACATCGGCAAGGGTTTCCTTCCCCAGGAAGACGAGGGGCGCTTCATCATCGCCTTCAAGACCCCCCTGGGGTCCAGCCTGGCCTATACCGACGGACGGCTGCGCAGGATCGAGGCGGTG
This sequence comes from Gammaproteobacteria bacterium, assembly GCA_003695825.1. Lineage (GTDB taxonomy): Bacteria > Pseudomonadota > Gammaproteobacteria > Thiohalobacterales > Thiohalobacteraceae > J048. The sequence continues at coordinate 16,392 of RFHK01000132.1, forward strand.
CTGCGGGCGGATCCCGACATCGCCAGCTACTTCTCGACCATCGGTACCGGCGAGACCGGCCAGGCCAACAAGGGGATGGTGTTCGTGCGCCTGGTACCCCGCTCGCAGCGCAGCGCGCACATGTACCGGATCATCGACCGCCTGCGTGCACGGCTGGCGCGGATCCCCGGGGTGCAGGCCTTCCCGGCACCGGTGCCGCCGCTCGGCGGGCAGCGCGGTGAACCCTTGCAGTTCGTGTTGCTGGGACCGGACATCCGCAGCGTGGCCGAGTACAGTCATCGCCTCGAGCGCAAGCTCGACACCCTGCCGGAACTCGGGCGGGTGGACCTCGACCTGCAGCTGGAGCTTCCCCAGCTCACCTTCGACATCGATCGCGTCCGGGCCGCGGACCTGGGGCTGAGCACCCGGGACGTCGCGCTGGCGATCGACGTGCTGGCCGGCGGCATGGACGTGGCCAAGTACAACGACCGGCCCGGGGACGGACAACGCTACGACGTGCGCCTGAAGGCCCGCGCGGGCAGCTTCCGGACCCCGGAGGACCTGCGGCGTATCTACCTGCGCAGTCGCACGGGAGCGCTGGTGCGCCTCGACTCGGTGGTGAAGGTGAAGGAAGGCGTCGGACCGGCCGTGGTGACGCGCTTCGACCTGCGTTACTCGGGCAACTTCTACAGCACGCCGCGTATCTCGCTGGGTGAGGCGGTCGCGCGGGTCGAGGGCGCGGCCGCCGGTCTCCTGCCGCCCGGGTACACCGTCAAGATGATCGGCCGGGCCGAGGAGTTCGGCAAGACGGCCCGGTACATGCTGTTCGCCTTCGTCACCGCCATCCTGCTCGTCTACATGGTTCTGGCCAGCCAGTTCGATTCCTTCGTACAGCCGTTCATCATCATGGTGGCCCAGCCGCTCGCCATCATCGGGGGCGTGGCCGGGCTCTGGCTGTGCCACATGGGACTGAACATCTTCTCCATGATCGGGCTGGTGCTGCTGATGGGGCTGGTGGCCAAGAATTCCATCCTGCTGGTCGATCTCACCAACCAGTTGCGTGCCCGGGGCAAGGGGATCCACGAGGCCCTGCTCGAGGCCTGTCCGATCCGGTTGCGGCCAGTGCTCATGACCTCCTTCACCATCGTCTTCACCATGTTGCCGGCCGCCCTGGGCATGGGAGCCGGCGCGGACACCAACGGTCCGCTGGCGGTGGCGGTGATCGGCGGCATGCTCAGCTCGACCTTGCTCACGCTGGTGGTGGTGCCGGCGGTCTACTCGCTGGTCGAGCATGGGCTCGAGCGGTTGCAGCGCCGCATCCGCACCGCGCGCCGGGAGGATGCCCCGGCATGAAAAAGGCGGCCACAGGCCGCCTTTTTCGTGTCCCGGCCGGGTGCCGGCTTACTTGTTCGCGATCTCCTCGAGCTTCTTCGCCGGGACCACCTGCCCGTCGAGGCCGGCCTCCTTGGCGCTCTTGCCGTAGGCCACGGCGAGGAGCTGCGAGTAGTAGACCACCGGCATCTTGAAGTGGGTGCCGAACTTCCGGTTGATCTGGTCCTGGTAGACCTCGACGTTCATCTGGCACACCGGGCAGGGTGTGACGATCATCTCGGCGCCGCCGTCGTAGGCGGCCTCGATGATGTCCTTGATGAGCGCCTGGCTCTTGTCCGGCTCGGAGAAGGCCAGGGCGCCGCCGCAGCAGGAGACCTTCTTCTCGTAGTCCTCCACGGGCTCGGCCCCGACGGTCTCGATCATCTTGTCGAGGTACTTTGGATTCTCGAAGGACTCGCCGGCGATCCCGAAGGGCCGGTTGGTCTGGCAGCCGACGTAACCGGCGATCTTCATGCCCTCGAGCGGCTTCTTGACGTGCCGGCCGAGTTCTTCGTAGCCGAAATCCTCGATGAGCACCTCGACCATGTGCCGGACCTTCTTGTTGGCCTGGACCTTGAGCCCGGCCGCGGCCAGGGCCTCGTTGGTCTCCTTCATGAGTTCTTCGTCGGCATGCAGGCGCTCCTGGGTCTCGCGGGTGGCCAGCCAGCAGGCCGCGCAGGTGGCCACGATGTCCTGGTCCGGGTGGGCCTGCTCGGACAGCGCCATGTTGCGCGCCGACAGCGCCAGGCGCGGCAGCTCGCCGCCACCGGCATACCCGATGGAGGCCGAGCAGCAGTTCCAGTCCGGGATCTCGTTGAGTTCGATGTCCAGCACCTCGCACATGGCGTTGACGGACACCTGGTAGTTGGATGCCGAAGCCGCCTTTTGCGAGGAGCAGCCCGGGTAGAAGGAATAGGATTTCTTTGCCATTGCGGAATCTCCTCTCTCAGGCCTTCATGCCGATCTTGCGTTCCTCGATCTCCTCGGCCTTGGCGAGGATGGCGTGGAGGCCCTTGATGTCCTTGCACTTGTGGCCGCCGACGAGCTCGAACGGGTTCATGCGCTTGGCCTTGAGCATGGCCAGGCCCAGGTCCTTGTTCTCGAGCGCGGTCTTGAGGCCTTCGCCGACCTTGAAGTAGAGCGCGAGTCCCAGCTTGAGCTCGTTGACCCGGCCGGTCTTGGTGAGGTTGTCCCAGAACAGCTGGGCGAACTTGGCCGTGGGCTGCTCCTTGGGCGCCAGGCCCAGGCGCTTCGCGTAGGTGGCCAGGCCGTGGATGATGTGCGTGATCGGCAGGCCGCGCGGGCAGCGGGCGATGCAGTTGTAGCAGGAGGTGCACATCCACATGGAATCGGACTTGAGCACCTCGTCACGCTTGCCGGCGCGGATCATCATGAAGAGCTCCTGCGGCGGATGCTCCCAGTAGGGACCGAAGGGGCAGGAGCCGGAGCAGACGCCGCACTGCATGCACATCTTGACCCATTCGCCTTCCTCGACGTTGTGCTCCACTTCCTTGAGGAAGTTCTCGCGGTACTTTTCGATCATCTGCTGGTTGTAGTCGGTCATGATCTCGCTCCTAGAACTTGAAGGGGCTCATACCGATCTCGTCGATCGTCTTGGCCATGTCGTTGATGAGCTTCGGCGCACGCTCGATGTCGGTGATGGCGACCTCGTAGGTGGCCACGCGCTCCTTCTCGAGGTTGAGCTGCTGGAGCGTGTCGTCGATCTTGCTCATGCGGTAGTGGGCCATCTCCGAACCCTTCACGAAGTGGCACTGGTAGTTCTCGCCCTTCTGGCAGCCCATGAGGATGACGCCGTCGTAACCGCTGTTGAGCGCGTCGGTCACCCAGATGGTGTTGACCGAGCCCAGGCAGCGGACCGGGATGACGCGCGCCCACTGGCTGTAGTGGATGCCCTGCATGGCGGCCATGTCGAGCGCCGGGTAGGCGTCGTTCTCGCAGGCGAGCACCAGGATGCGCGGCTTCTCGTCGAACTCGTCGGGGATGTCGACGTTCTTGATCTGCTGTCCGACAGTGTCCACCGAGTAGTTCTCGAAGGAGATGACGCGCACCGGGCAGGCGCCCATGCAGGTGCCGCAGCGGCGGCAGCGCGACTCGTTGAACACCGGGTAGCGCTGCTCGTCCTCGTCGATGGCGCCGAAGGGGCACTCCACGGTGCAGCGCTTGCACTGGGTGCAGCCTTCCTTGCGGAACGACGGGAAGGAGAGGTCGCCCGAGCGCGGATGCGCGGCACGGCCCAGCTTGGCGTTCTCGATGGCCTGGATGGCCTTCAGGGCCGCACCGGTGGCGTCCTCCATGGCCTGCTCGGCGTCCATCGGGCGGCGTACCGGGCCGGTGGTGTAGATGCCGGTGCGGCGCGTCTCGTAGGGGAAGCAGATGAAGTGGGAGTCGGCGAAGCCGTATTTCAGCTGCGGCACGTCCGGTCCCTGGCGGTAGGTCAGGTTGAGGATGGACTCGACCGGGACGCTGACCTCGCCCTCGGCGTTCTCCTCGCCGCCGGCCTCGTCACCCTCGCTCTCTCCCTCGACGTTGGGCTTGGTGAGCGCCTCGATGTCGACGCCGGCATTGGGCACCATGCCGGTGGCGAGCACCACGAGGTCGGCCTGCTCGGTGTCTTCCTCGTCGAGGATGAGGTCCTTGAAGCGGACCTTGACGCTGCCGCCGTCGGCGGTCACCTCGGTGACCTTGCCCTTGCGGAAGGTGATCTCCTTGTCCTGGCCGGCGCGGTAGAAGTCCTCGCCCGGGGCGCCCGGGGTGCGCAGGTCGTCGAACAGGATGAGGGTCTCGATGTCCGGGTTCTGGTCCTTGAAGTACATCGCCTGCTTGATGGAGGTCAGGCAGCAGTGCCCGGAACAGTAGGGCAGGTGCCCTTCCTGGTCGCTGCGCTGGCCGGCGCACTGGACGAAGACGACCTTCTTCACCTCCTTGCCGTCGGAGGGGCGCTTGATGGGGCCGCCGTCGGCCTCGATGGCCAGCTTCTCGAGCCCCATCTGGTCGACCACGTCCGGGATACGGCCGCCGCCCATCTCGGGCAGGTTGGCGAGGTCGTAGGGCTTGAAGCCGGAGGCCTGGATGATGGCGCCGAAGTTTTCGGTCACCGTCTCGCCGGATTCCACGCTGATGTCGGCGGAGAAGCGGCCGGGCGCGCCCGAGGTGCGGGTCAGGTGGGCATTGAGGTAGACCGTGATGTTGGGGTGCGCCTCGATCTCCTTGGCCAGGGCGGGGACGGGATTGTCCACCAGCTGGTCGAAGGGGGGACGCGTGGGGATGTGCTTCCACACGTCGGCCATGGCCCCGCCGAGGCGGCCGCTCTTCTCCACCAGGGTCACCGGGTAGCCGGCCTTGGCGGCCTCGAGCGCGGCCTTCATGCCGGAGAGGCCGCCGCCGACCACCAGCACGCGCTCTTCGTGGCCCCGGTTCTCGTTGGGGTGCGGCGGGTTCATGTGGCGGGTCTCGGCGCAGCCCATGCGGATGTAGTCGGCCGCCATCTCCTGGGTGGTCTCGCGCAGCTCCTCCTCGTCGGGACGCACCCAGATGACGCCCTCGCGCAGGTTCACGCGCGAGACGGCGCAGCCGTCGAAGTCGAAGGCCTCGGTCTTGGCGCGCCGCGAGCAGGCGGCGATGACGACGTGGTTGACGCCCTCGTTGTCGATGTCGTCCTGGATCATCTTCACGCCGTCGGCGCTGCAGAGGTAGTCGTGCTGGCGCACGATGTTCGACTTGCCCTCGCGCTCGGCGATCATGGCCAGGTTGTCGCAGTCCAGGCGCTCGCCCAGACCGCAGCCCTTGCAGATGTAGGTTCCGATCTTCATGTCAGCCACGGTTTCAACCCTCCGTTCCCGCAACGCGATTGATCACCTGGATGGCGTGCAGTGCACTGGCGGTGGCACTCTGCACGGCCCGGTTGACGTCCAGGGCGTCCTCCGAGCACCCGGCGGCGAAGATGGCGCCGTTGGCCTCGTCTGGGACGATGAAGCCTTCCTCGTTGAAACGGACCTTGGCCGGGAAGGCGTCGGCCGGCACGCTCGGCTCCATGCCGATCGCCAGCACCACCAGGTCGTGCGGATTGCTGTAGCGGTGATAGCCTTCGATGTCCACGCCGTGCAGGATGGGATTGCGCGTCTCCTTGTCCTCGGTGATGCTCGCCACCTTGGACTTGATGAACCGCGTGTTGGGATCTTCCTTCACCCGGCGGTGGAAGTCGTCGATGCGGTCGATGGCACGGATGTCGATGTAGTAGATGCTGGCCTTGTAGTCGTCGCCGTACTTCTCGCGCAGGTAGGTGGTCTGCTTGAGCGTGGCCATGCAGCAGATGCGCGAGCAGTGCTTGAGGTGGTTGCGGTCGCGCGAGCCGGCGCACTGGATGAAGGCGACGTCCTTGGCCTCCTTGCCGTCGGAGGGGCGCAGGATCCTGCCGCCGGTGGGGCCGAAGGGGTCGGCCATGCGTTCGAACTCGACCGAGGTGATGACGTTCGGGTAGCGGTCGTAGCCATAGGGCTGGATCTTGTTGGCGTCGTACGGCTTCCAGCCGGTGGCCCAGATGATGGCGCCGACCGTGAGCTTGATCTCCTCGGGCTGCATGTCGAGGTCGATGGCGTCGTACTTGCAGGCCGCCTTCGCCTTCTCCGCGTCCGGCGTGCCGAGGATGCGCGGATCGATCACGTAGCGCTGGGGATAGGCCAGGTTGTGCGGCAGGTAGGCGCCCTTGCGCTTGCCCAGCCCGAAGTTGTATTCGTCGTCGAACTCGGCTTCCACGGCGCGTGCGCAGGCGCCGCAGGCGGTGCAGTTCTCGTTGACGTAGCGCGGGTGTTTCTTCAGGGTCACCGTGTAGTTGCCGGGCTCGCCCTCGACGGCCGTCACCTCGGTGAGGGTCATGAGCCGGAGGTTCTTGTTGGCCTTGGTACGGCGCAGGTTGATCTCCAGGCCGCACTTGGGATGGCACAGCTTGGGAAAATACTTGTAGAGCTGCGCGACGCGCCCGCCGACAGAGGGGTTCTTCTCGACCAGGATCACCTGCTTGCCGCATTCGGCTGCTTCCAGCGCTGCGGACATGCCGCTGATCCCGCCACCGACCACGAGGATGGTCTGGTTGGTTGCGATTGCCTCCGGCATGGAATGTCCTCCTCGGATACCGTTGAACGTGAGACTCTGAGCCATTTCCGCGGGCGTCGGCGAGATCGCGCCGGCGCCGGGGAATTCCGCGGGGCCGGGAGCGGTGCCGCCCGTCCCGGGGCCGAATGGGGTTGCGGGACCGCCAGGGTCGCGAATTCAGGACGTGCAAAGATACCCTGACTGCCGGCGCTGCGCCATATCCCGACAGTCGTATCAGGATCGAAATTTCAAATAGATAAATAGAATGTATATATAAGGTATTGCTGATGATGCGGGCTGTGATTCCGCCACCCGGGTTGCGGGCTTTGTTGCACGCGGGAAGGCGTGCCGGGTAGAGTGGCCGAAGAAGCTGGCATCCAAGGAGGCGAGCCGTGCACGCCCGCGCCCTGAAACCGGAAGAATATTTCGTCGAATCAGAACCTTACTATGAGCCCGTGGGGGACGAGATCGAGGTCTTCGAGGCCGCCTGGAAGAACCGGCTGCCGGTGCTGCTCAAGGGGCCGACCGGCTGCGGGAAGACCCGCTTCATGGAACACATGGCCTGGCGGCTCAAGCGCCCGCTCATCACGGTCTCCTGCCATGACGACCTGACCGCCTCCGACCTGGTGGGCCGCTTCCTGGTCACCGGCGGGGACACCCGCTGGGTGGACGGGCCGCTGGCGCGCGCTGTGCGCCACGGCGCCATTTGCTATCTCGACGAGATCGTCGAGGCACGCAAGGACACCACGGTGGTCATCCACCCGCTCGCCGACGACCGCCGGGTGCTGCCGATGGAGAAGCTGGGCGAGATCCTGGAGGCCAGCCCGGAATTCTGCCTGGCCATCTCCTACAATCCCGGCTACCAGAGCGTGCTCAAGGACCTCAAGCAGAGCACCCGGCAGCGCTTCGTGGCGCTCAACTTCGACTACCCGAACCCGCAGCTCGAGGCCCGCATCATCGAGAAGGAATCGGGCATCGACCCCGAGATGGCCGAGCGCCTGGTCCGCTTCGCCCAGATGACGCGCAACCTCAAGGGCAGTGGTCTGGAAGAGGGCGCCAGCACCCGCCTGCTGGTGCACGCCGCCAAACTCATGAAGACCGGCATCAACCCGGTGGTCGCCTGCCGCACCGCCATCTCCGAGGCGCTCACCGACGACCCCGAGATGCTCACCGCCGTCAACGAGCTGAGCGCCTCGGTGTTTTGAGTGTGAGGCGTGAGGTGTGAGGAGCTGGGAGATAGGAGCTGGAAGCAAGAAGCTGGAAGCAAGAAGCTAGGAGCAAGAAGCTGGAAGCTGGGAGGTAGGAGCTGGAAGTCGGAAGTCGGGAGTCGGAAGTCGGAAGGGATGTGGACCGAGGACGACAGCGAACAAAGAATCGCCGAAGCGGCTTGTCGACGTGTCTGCGAACCCTGACGCAGAGTGCGCAGAGGCACAGAGGACGCAGAGGGTAAAGCATTTGTCATGGTGATTGGTGGAAGTGATGGCGAATCGGGAGCCCTGAATGGCGAGTGTTCCCTCTGTACCCTCTGTGCCTCCGTGTTCTCCGTGTTATGCATCAATGGAGCCGGGCGAAACGCTGTTTCGATTCCTGATCTGGTCCATCTCAACGGGATATCCTCAACAAGGATGCTTTCACGGGTTTTGTGGATTTCGTGGCGGATATCCCTGCCCGGTATCTGACCGTGCATTTCCATGACTGACGAGTTCGACCTGATCCTGGAGCCCGAGGGCGACTACGCGCTGCTGGACTTCGGCGGGGGCCGCCGGCTGGAGCGCTGGGGCGAGTACCTCGTCGACCGCCCGGACCGCGCGGCCAGGGGCCGCCCCGCCCGGGAGCGGTGGACGCCGGACTGGCAGTTCGTGGGCGACCAGAAGGGCGGACACTGGCGGGCGGCCCGGCCGGGGTTGCCGCGCCAGTGGCGGGTGCGGTTGGGAGACTTTCACGTGCGGGTGGCGCTCGGGCCGCATGGCAGCGTGGGCGTCAAGCCGCGGGCCTTGCTGGCCGCCGCCTGGGCGCGGGCGCGGCTCGAAGGCTGCTACCACCTCGACGAGATCCGGGTACTCAACCTGTTCGCCGGCAGCGGGCTGGTCACGCGGGCCTGTGTCGCCGCCGGCGCCGACGTGGTGCACGTCGACGGCAGCGAGCGGTTGATCGCGCTGGCCCGGGAGGAGGTCCACTCGCCGCAGGTCGAATGGGTGCACGAGGACGCCATGACCTGGGTCGAGGGCGCCCTGCGCCGCGGCGAACGCTTCGACCTGCTGATGCTTTCCCCCCCGTACTTCGGCCGCGGGCCCCACGGCAAGGTCTGGGACACCGAGTGCGACATGGCCCACCTGATGAAGAAGCTGCCCGCCCTGGTCTCCGAGACGTGCCGCGGCATCTGGCTGGGCGGGGACGAGGAAGGCTGGAGTGCCGCGTCCCTGGCCCGCCTGCTGCGCGATGCCCTGCCCGGGCGAACCCTCGAGACGCATCACCTGGCGATACGGTGCGCCGACGGCCGCCTGCTGGCTTCCGGCGTGGCGGCCTGCTGGTTCGACGAGAGCGACGATGCCTGGATGGGGGCCGACCGACCGCCCCTGGATGCCGCGCGCATGGAGGAGCGCCTCGACGTGCCGCTCGATCCCGTGCTCTCCTCGCGCCGCACGGCCGGCGGCATCGCCCGCGAGCTGGCCGGTTTCGAGCGCGAGCAGCAGGAGTTCGTGCTCCACTGGGTGAACGTCATCGCGCACACCAACGCCGAGATGGCCTACCAGTTCGCCGCGGCCTCGCCCCGGGCCTTGCGCCTCATGGACCGCGACGGCGTGGAGGGCTGGCTGATCGCGGCCATGGACGCCTACGACCGCACGGGGCTCTATGCCGGCATCGAGGCTCTGCAGAAGGTGGAGGAATATGCCGCCTTGCAGGCGCGGCGCCAGAGCGGCCTGGCGCTGGAGAAGGTGGTCAACGTGCTCGAGGCCTTCGTGCACGGGCTCAACGGTCGGCGGCTCGCCATCGAGGCCGGCGAGGTGCCCTGGACCGACACCGAGACCCTGTACCTGCCGCCCCTGCTCGACCGGTATCCCGAGCGCGAGACCAACTTCCGGCTCTACGAGGCCATGGCCCTGCACCTCTGGGCGCAGACCTGGTATGGCACCTGGCGGGAAGACCCGGCCGCGCGTGCCGACCAGTCCCCCTGGCCCGAGCGTTACCTGCGGCTGTTCCACGCCCTGGAGACGGCCCGGCTGGATGCCTGCATCGCCCGCGACCTGCCGGGCATGGCGCGCGAGATGGCCGCGCTGCGCGCCGGGCACGCCTGGCCGGCGGCCTGGGCGGGGGCGCTCGCCGACGTCGCCCGGCCCGGCGCCACCGTGGAGACGGTGCACGACTGGTTGCCGCGGTTGCTCGAGCTCGACGAGACCCCGGCGCCGCTGCCCTACCAGGGTGAACTGCGGCCGCAGGAGGTGGCCCGGGTGCGGGCGGCCCGCATCGAGGCCGACCGGCGCCGCTTCCGTCTGATGTTGCTGCGCATGGAAGAGGAATTGCGCCGGCGCCTGGAGCAGGCACGCGGCGAGACGGAGCCCCGGGAAGCTGGGGAGACACCGCCGCGCAACCCGCTGGAACGCTTCGAGCTGAAGCGTCCCGACGAAGCCGTTCCCCCGGAAGACCTGGTCGATGCCTGGGAGATCACCCTCGACGGCAAGCCGATCCCGCCGCCGGAGGAGGCCAGGGCGGTCATGGCCTCGATCCTCCAGGACCTGGGCGAGATCCCGGACACCTACCTGCACGCCGCCGGCGAGGGGCCCTACGATCCGGACCTGGAACTGCCCCAGCCGAGCCCCGAGGACGTCTGGAAGGGGGCCTACCACGAGGAAGGGGCCTTCCACTACAACGAGTGGGACTACGAACGCCAGCACTACCGCAAGCACTGGGCGGTGCTGCGCGAGCTGGACGTGCAGCCGGTGCACGACGGATTCGTGGAGGAGACGGTGCGCCGCTACAGCGGCGTGGTCAAGCACCTGCGCCGCACCTTCGAGGCCTTGCGCGGCGAGGACCGGTTGCTGAAGAAGCAGCCGCACGGCGACGACATCGACCTCGACGCCGTGGTCGAGGCCTGGGCCGACAGCCATGCCGGCATGGAGATGTCCGACCGGCTGTTCACCAAGATGCACAAGCTCGAGCGCAACATCGCGGTCCTGTTCATGGTGGACATGAGCGGTTCCACCAAGGGGTGGATCAACGACGCCGAGCGCGAGGCGCTGGTGCTCCTGTGCGAGGCGCTCGAGACGCTGGGAGACCGTTATGCCATCTACGGTTTCTCCGGGACCACCCGCAAGCGCTGCGAGGTCTATCGTATCAAGCGCTTCGACGAGCCCTACGACGAGGCGGTGCGCGCGCGCATCAGCGGTATCCGGCCACGCGACTACACGCGCATGGGCGTGGCCATCCGCCATCTCTCGAGGCTGCTGGCCGAGGTGGAGGCGAAGACCCGGCTGCTGATCACGCTCTCCGACGGCAAGCCCGACGACCTGGACAACTACCGCGGCGCCTACGGCATCGAGGACACGCGCATGGCGCTGATCGAGGCCAAGCGCGAGGGCATCCATCCCTACTGCATCACCATCGACACCGAGGCGATGGACTACCTGCCGCACATGTACGGGCCGGTCAACTACACGGTGATCGACGAGGTGCGCAAGCTGCCGCTGAAGGTCTCCGACATCTACCGCCGCCTGACGACCTGACGCCGGAGTGACAGCCCCTGCCGGGTTGTGTGACAGGTCGCGTGAATTATACTGATTATCGTTATCGACGAGGGGGGTGCCTGCACGGGGCGGGGAGGAAGAAGCGATGACGGAGGAGACCGGTGCGTACCTGGACGGGAGCAGGATCGACGAGCTTCTGTCCCGGCTGCAGCGATTCCATGCATCCTACGGTGCCCTGCTGACCGACGCCATGGAACGGCGGGTCCTCGAGGGTTTCCGCCGGTTTCTCGAGGGCCTGCTCGAGGGCGAGGACGTGGCCGGCCCGCTGGCCCGCGAGTACCTCGAGGCCGGCGTTCCCTTCGCCCTGCTGATGGCGAGCTTCGGTCACCTGGAGCAGGACTTCGTGCGCCTGGCCGCTGCACACCTCCCGGAGCCGGTGGCCCGCTACCCCGAACTCGCCCGCCGCTTCGAGGAGGCCAAGCGCGAGGCGGCGCGCGCCTACCTGGTCGCCGAGGCGGAGCGGGCCGAGCCCCCCCGCTGCCGTCCCTGCAGGACCGCGTCCTCATCCGCCTGCTGCGCGAGTGGATGGACGCGGTGCGCGCGGCCGTCCGCGGCGACCTGTCCCGCTTTCCCCTGGTGGCGGCGGGCGAGAGCGCCTTCGCGCGCGCCCTGCGCTACCCGGAGAGCATGATGATCTGCCTCGATCTCAAGCTGTGCGACCAGATCGAGGAACAGTACCGGGGCATCGTGCGCCAGGGCGCGGTGCTCCATGCCCTGCTCGTCGCGGGACGCCACGAGCAGGCCTACCTGGCCTGGCAGGACCTGCGGCAGCGCGTCGGCCAGCTGGAGCAGCTGCTCGGGGCACTCTACCTGGAGGCGCGCAGCAACGGCATCGGGCGCTTCCTCGGCTTCGTCCAGGCCGCCCTCTACCTGCCCGGTCGCAAGTACCTGGCCGTGGTCAACCTCCAGCACCTGGACCATATCAACAAGCTGTACGGCAACGAGGTCGGCAACCGGGCCCTGGACCGCGTCGAGGCCATGCTGCGGGAGGAATTCGAACGCCACCGGGAGTGGCTGCTCTACACGCGGGGCATCGCGGGCGATTTCTACCTGCTCGGGCTCGGCGTGGAAGCCGACCGCTTCAGGGGGCTGCTCGAGCGGCTCGCGGCGCGCGGTCGCCGGGACAGTGGCTCCGAGCTGCCCGTGGACGCAGGTTTCCGCCTGCAGGGCATCGAGATCACCCGCCTGGGAGAAATCTCGACCGAGGACCTGCACCTGGTCATCCAGTACCTCACCGACCGGGCCCACCGGGATGGGGCGGTGCTGGAGACCAGCGCGGAGGCGGTCGAGGCCATGCTCGACTGGCTCAGGGAACGCTATCGCCAGGCCCTCGACCTGCGCACGCGCCTCATCGAAGAGGCTACCGATATCTTCATCCAGCCCCTGGTCACGCTCGACGAGAGCCGCGAGATCCACGCCTTCGAGGTCCTCGGGCGGTTTCGCGGAGAGAACGGCTACCTCAGCGCGGGGCTGTTCATCGACGACCTCATCGCCCTGGGGCTGGCACCGCTGTTCGACCGGCTCGTGCTGCAGGCGGTGATCCGCCATGCCCCCACGCTCGCGAAGGTCACCTCGCGCCTGTTCGTCAACGTCTCGGCCGCGTCCCTGGCTCAGCCCGACTACGTCCAGCGGCTCGTCGACGCCCTGCACGGGCCGTTGGAGGGCTTCGAGGTCGTCATGGAACTGACGGAACAGGTGCTGCTCGAGCACCGTGCCCTGGTGCGCGACCTGCATGAGGAGCATGGCCTCACCTTCGCCATCGACGACTTCGGTACCGGCTATTCCACGTTGCAGCTCGTCATCGAGCTGGCCCTGGAAGGCACCGTCAGCTACCTCAAGCTGGATGGGTCCCTGACCCGCCAGCTGGGCATCACCGAGGCGAGCGAACGCATCATGCAGATCACGCGACAGATGGCGAAGGAACTCAACCTCGTGACCGTGGTGGAGTTCATCGAGACCCTCGTGCAGGCCGAGCGCCTCGAGGCCCTGCAGATGGACCTCGGCCAGGGCTACCTGCTGGGCGTCCCCGACCCGGTGCCGGTCTGGCAGGGCAAGCTCGCCTACCTCCGGTCCAAGGCCTCCCTGCCCGGCGAGAGCGGGTTCACGTTCTGAACGGGCGACGCCCGGAAGCCGATGCCGGGCGGGATGCGGGCGACGACTCGAACCGGAAGCTCGCAGGCATCTGGGGGATATGGCCACGGAAGCACGCGGAAGGGGAGTGAGGCGTGTACTGCTGCCTGCACGGCATCCGTGTTATTTTCCATCGCCGACGGGGGGATGCGCACGCCTCGGGGGGAGCGGGCGCCATGGAAAAAGCAACCACCAACAAGGAGGACTGGAATGGAACACGTCAGCGAATGCTTCAACAAGCGGTCGCGCCTGGTGCGTGGCCATGCCGTGCAGGACCCGGCCCGCCCCTTGCACCGTGGGGACCCGGGCACCCTCGAGGCGAGACTCGCCTCCCTGCTCAGGATCCAGAACGACTTCTTTCCCTGCTTCGACTGGACCTTCCCCCCGCCGCTGTTGACCAAGCAGTCTCCCCCCGCCTCCGCCGAGGCGCTCTTCTCCGGGACCTCGATCCTCCCCGGCCGCTATTCGATCTACCTGCACAGCCCGTTCTGCAAGACGCTGTGCAATTTCTGCTACTACGCCGTGCTGCCGGGGAAGGGCATCCAGCGGGCGGAGACCTACGTGGACTACCTCTTGCGCGAGATGGCCCTCTACGCCGACGTGCTCGCCGACGCGGAATGTGAATCGGTCTACTTCGGAGGGGGAACGCCCACCTTCCTCGACGACGGGCTCCTGTCGCGGATCTTCGAGGGCCTGCACCGGTACTTTCGCATCGATCCTGCCGCCGAGATCACCATCGAGGCGGCGCCCGGCACCCTCGGGCGCGACAAGCTGGCCCATTTGCAGTCACTGGGTGTCAATCGCCTGAGTTACGGTATCCAGACCCTCGACGAGGCCCTGCTCGCCGGCATGAACCGCCATTACCGCGTCGCCGAGGCCGAGCGCGAGCTCGTCGCGGCGGTCGAGGTGATCGGAAACGTCAACGTGGACACCATGTACGGTTTCGACGGCGAGCGGGAGGACACGCTGCCGGCCACGCTGGAACGTTTCGTGGAGCTGGGCGTGCCCTCGGTGTCCATCTATGCGCTCGACAAGCAGCGCAGTCAGACCAAGCAGAACTTCGAGCCGCCGAAGGACGCGCTCTACGAGTACAAGATCCGCCAGTTCGCGCGGGCCGAGGCCCTGCTCAGGGACCGGGGATTCCGTCCCGTATTGCAGAACGTCTTCCTCGATCCGGACCGGGCCTCTTACATCCACCAGGTGCGCCGCTGGGACAACCTGCCGCTGCTCGGGTTGGGGCTCAACAGCCAGGGGTATGCCCCGGCCACGCCCTACCAGAACCTGGGCAGCCTGAAGCTCTATTGCGAGGCCATCGACGCCGGCCGCATTCCGGTCTCGACGATGGAGCGGCTGGACCGCGAACTCGATTTCTGCCGCGAACTCACCAGCAAGCTGCGCTTCACGCAGGTGTCACGGGCCGAGCTGCATTTCAAGTACGGCGTGGACATCGACGAGGTCTTCGGCGATCTCACCCGCGCCCTCGAAGGGCTGGGTTTCGTCGAACGAGCGGGAGAACTGCTGCGGATGACGCCCAAGGCGGCCTACTACAACAACATCATTCCCATGCTCTATGCGCCGGACGCCTTCAAGGAGCGGCTCACGGGCCTGCCGGAGGAATACATCGAGCGCTTTCCGGTGCCCTACGTGCTCACCGGACTGGGGGCGTGCCAGTCGGCCCCGTTCCGTTTCCGGGATCGCCCACGGGAACGGCGCCTGCACGCCGACCGGAGGCGGGGACGGGCGGAGGGGCACGCTCCGGCCCAGGAGCGCCGGGCCGGGCCGGGACGCCGCGCCACGGACCACGCCGGTCTGCGCATCGCGGCCTGACCCGCATAGTGCACCCCGGCGGAGGTGGGTGAGCCGGCACCCGCTTCCGCCTGGGTGCGTCCTGTGGGTGCGCAGAGGCATCGACGCGCCGCTTCGCGTTTCATTGTTCGCTATCGCCCTCGATCCGCATCCCTTCCGACTCCTGACTCCTGACTCCTGACTCCTGTCTTCTGACTTCTGTCTTCCAGCTCCCAGCTCCTAGCTCCTAGCTCCCAGCTCCCAGCTCCTAGCTTCTTGCTCCCAGCTCCTAGCTTCTTGCTCCCAGCTCCTTACTCCTCACCCCCTTCCGCGTGCTTCCGTGGCCCTAAAAAAGCGGGCGTCGTCCTGACGCCCGCAACTTCTCCCAACGGAGAACACACCACAGCAAGGCAAGAGCCTGCGTTTCGCTTGCGGCCCCGTCCGGTCAGGCCGCCTGGAACCGCGCCTTGGCGGCGCGGGCGGCGCGTGCCTCCTCGGGGCTGTAGGCGGCGCCGGACCAGAGCATCTCGTAGGCGATCTCCTCGTTGCCGTTCTCGCACAGCTCCAGCACGCGCCGGAACAGCGGCTGGAAGGTCTCGGAGCGGTGCGAGGCCTCGTGGTCCTCGAAGCTCCGCCAGAAGGTGACGATCAGCACCTCGCGGCCCTTGAGCGGGCTTTCGACCGCCTGGCCGATGGTGGAGCCTTCGTTGGAGACCCGGCCGCTGTTGACGCAGACGAAACCGCCCACGAAACCGGTGTCCGAGTGATAGGTCTTGACGTTCTCGCACAGCTCGGCGACCCGTTCCTCCAGGTCCTCGAGCGTGTACTCGGGCTTCAGGATGACCCGGTTGATGGTGACCACCCCGTTGGGGGAAAAGTTCGGGATGAGTCCGGTCATGGCACTGTCCTCCTTCTCGTATCCGATGCCCCTACTATTGGGTTCCTGAGTAAAATAGTCAAGAATAAACCCGAGACAGGAGGTGGTTGTCCGGATCCCGGTGGGTCGGTGGTGGGTCGTCAGCCGGCGAACAGGAAGATGCGCGCGTTGCCGCGCACGATGTTGAGCCGCAGGGCGCGCCCGCCGTGCGCCAGCACCTGGCGCAGGGCCTCCAGGTCGCCCACGGGCTGGCCGTTGGCCGCCACGATGATGTCACCCGGCCGCAGGCCGAAGGCCGCCGCCGGACTGCGCGGGTAGACCTCGGCGACCCGCACACCCTTGATCCGCCCGAATTCGGGCATGTCTTCCTCGATGTCCTCCAGGCGGGCGCCGGCCAGGCGGGGATGCAGGCGCCCACCCTCGACGACGGCATGCTCGGGCGCGGCGAGGCGGGTGGTGATGGTGAACGGCCGGCCATTGCGCAACAGGTCGATGCGGATCTTCTGCCCGATGCGCAGGGTACCGACCCGGGCCCGCAGCTCGGCGGCGGAGCGCACCGGGTGCCCGTCGATGCGCAGGATCACGTCGCCCGGCTGCAGGCCGGCACGGGCGGCCGGGGAGTGGGCGAAGACGCGGGTGATCACGGCCCCGCCGCCCGGGCGGATACCGAAGGCACGGGCCAGGTCGGGCGTGACGTCCTGGGCGAGGATGCCGAGCTGGCCGCGGCGCACGTGGCCGTAGCGGATGATCTGCTCCATCACGGAGCGCGCCATGTTGATGGGGATGGCGAAGCCGATGCCCACGTTGCCGCCGCCGGGGGCGATGATGGCGGCGTTGATGCCGACCAGCTCACCCCGGAGGTTGACCAGGGCTCCTCCGGAATTGCCGGGGTTGATGGAGGCGTCGGTCTGGATGAAGTCCTCGAACCCCTCGATGCCCAGGCCCGTGCGGCCGAGCGCACTGATGATGCCGGAGGTGGCCGTCTGGCCCAGCCCGAAGGGGTTGCCGATCGCCACCACGAAATCGCCGACCTGGAGCTGGTCGGAGTCGGCCATCGGCAGGGCCACCAGGTCGGGGGCTTCGATGCGGATGACGGCGATGTCGGAGGCGGGATCGCTGCCGATCAACCGGGCGTCGAACTGGCGGCCGTCGGCCAGGCCCACGCGAATGCGGTCGGCGTTCTCGATGACGTGGTGGTTGGTGAGGATGTAGCCCTTCTCGGCGTCGACGATCACGCCCGAGCCCAGGCTCTTGGTCTCGCGCTGGGCCGGCAGCTCCGGCAGGTCGAAGAAGCGCCGGAAGAAGGGATCCGAGAGTAGCGGGCTGACCACCACGTCGACATGGCCCACGGCGGAGATGTTGACCACGGCCGGCATCGCCCGCCGCAGCATGGGGGCCAGCGTGGGTAACGGCTTGCCGTCGACGGCCACCGGCAGGTGGGCCGGGGCCGCCGGCGAAGCGAGCGCCAGGAGCAGCACCCAGAGCGCACCGAGGCGGCGGGCGGACATCGGGTCAGCCCTCCACCGGGATGCGCACCTGCGGGCCGCGGTGCAGCTTGGGCAGGCGCAGGTGGAGCACCCCCCGGCGGTAGCGGGCCTGGGCCCGTGCCTCGTCGACCTCGGCGGGCAGGGGAATGACGCGCTCGAATTCCCCGTAGGCGCACTCGAGCACGTGATAGCGGCCCTGCACGCTCTCCGTCTCCACCCGCTTGACGCCGCGGACGTGGAGCGCGTTGCCCAGCACGGCGATGTCGAAGTCGGCGGCCTCCATGCCGGGGACCTCCAGGCGCACTTCCACGCGGTCGTCGGATTCCCGCACCTCGGCCGGCAA
>RFHK01000133.1 GCA_003695825.1 Gammaproteobacteria bacterium
CGGTTGATGACCAGGCCCATGGCCCCCTGGGCGTCGTGTTCGCACAGGTAGGTGACGGTCTGGAAGAAGTTGGGATCCGCCAGGCCGGGCATCGCGATGAGGAAATGGTCGGCGAGGTAACGCTCCGCGTCCATGCTTCCAAGAATACAGAATCCGGGGGGCGGAATACAGGCGTCAACCTCCGGCCCGGATGAGCGTGCCCACGCCCTCGTCGGTGAAGATTTCCACCAGTACGGCGTGTTCGAGGCGGCCGTCGATGATGTGGGCCGCGCGCACGCCCGCCTGCACGGCCTCCAGGGCGCAGCGGATCTTGGGCAGCATGCCGCCATGGATGGTGCCGTCGGCGATGAGCGCCTCCACCCGGCGCGCGTCCAGGCCGGTCAGCAGGGTCCCGTCGCGGTCGAGCAGCCCCGGGGTGTTGGTGAGCAGGATGAGCTTCTCGGCCTGCAGCACCTCGGCCACCTTGCCGGCGACCAGGTCGGCGTTGATGTTGTAGGAATGCCCGTCCTCGCCCACGCCGATCGGGGCGATGACGGGGATGAAATTGCCCTGGACCAGCATGTGGACCACGGCGGTGTCGATGCTCTCCACCTCCCCCACGTGGCCGAGGTCGATGATCTCGGGGGCCTCGGTCTCGGGCGTGCGCCGCGTGATCTGAAGCTTGCGCGCCCGGATGAGGTCCCCGTCCTTGCCGGTCAGGCCCACGGCGCAGCCGCCGTGGCGGTTGATGAGGTTGACGATCTCCTTGTTGACCAGGCCGCCGAGCACCATCTCGACGACGTCCATGGTCTCGGCGTCGGTCACGCGCATGCCGTCGACGAAGCGCGACTCCTTGCCGATGCGCTCGAGCAGGCGCCCGATCTGGGGCCCGCCGCCGTGGACGATGACGGGGTTGATCCCCACCAGCTTCATCAGCACCACGTCCCGGGCGAAGCCCGCCTTGAGCCGTTCTTCGGTCATGGCGTTGCCGCCGTACTTGATGACCACCGTCTTGCCGCGGAAGCGGCGGATGTAGGGCAGGGCCTCGGCGAGGACGCGGGCGATCTCGCGGGCACGCTCGGCCTGGACGGGCATGGGGCAGGCTCCAGTGAAGTCGCAACTCGGACGCGTGCGGCATTCTACAGGAGCCGGTCCGCGGCGTGCAGTCCGTTCCGGGGGTCAGAAGGGCAGCGTGATCCCCGGGGCGACGGTCTGCAGCAGGTCCCGGAAGCGCTGCTGGATCCGTTCCAGGGCGGCCGCGTCGTCGGCCTCGAAGCGCAGGGTGAGCGCAGGCGTGGTGTTGGAGGCGCGGACCAGTCCCCAGCCGTCGGCGAATTCCACGCGCAGCCCGTCGAGGGTGATCACCTCCTCGGCATCCGGGAACTCGGCCGCCTCCCGGAGGCGTTCGACGAGCCGCGGTCCCTCGCCCTCCGGTACCGGCACCTCGATCAGGGGCGTGGCCGGCGAGGCGGGCAGTACCGCGAAGATCCGGGCGCTGGGGCGATGGTCGGCGGCGAGGATCTCCAGCAGGCGGGCGGCGGCATAGAGGGCGTCGTCGAAGCCGTACCAGCGGTCGGCGTAGAAGAGGTGGCCGCTCAGCTCGCCCGCGAGCAGGGCCCCGGTTTCCTTCATGCGGGCCTTCAGCCGCGAGTGGCCCGTCTTCCACATCTCCGGGTTGCCCCCGAAATCCCGGATGATGCGCGGCAGGTGGCGGCTGCACTTGACGTCGAAGAGGATGTCGGCGCCCGGGTTCCGGCTCAGGACGTCCATGGCGAGCAGCATCATCAGGCGGTCGGGCCAGATGTAGTTGCCCTCCGAATCCACCACGCCGAGGCGGTCGCCGTCGCCGTCGAAGGCGATCCCGATGTCGGCCTGGTGCGCCTGGACGGCCTGGACGAGCCCGGCGAGGTGCTCGGGATGGCCGGGATCCGGGGGATGGGCCGGGAAGCGGCCGTCGACCTCGCAGTGGATCGGGAAGGCCTCGCAACCCAGGGCGGCGAGCAGGCGCGGCACGACGTGGGCGGTGACCCCATGGCTGCAGTCGACGGCGACCCGCAGCGGTCGCGCGAGCCGGACGTCCGCGGTGACGGCTTGGACGTAGTCCTCGACGAGCGCCACGGACTCCACCCCGCCCCGGCCCTGCATGAAGGTCTGGTGCTCGATGAGGTGGCGCAGCGCCTGGATGGCGGCACCATGCAGGGTCTCGCCGGCGATGACGATCTTCATCCCGTTGTATTCGGGGGGATTGTGGCTGCCGGTGACCATCACCCCCGAGCTGCTCTCCTCGCCCCGGTGGGCGGCGTAGTAGAGCACCGGGGTGGGGACCTCGCCCAGGTCCTTCACCTGGATGCCGGTGGCACACAGCCCCCGGATCAGGGCCGCGGCCAGTTCCGGGCTCGACAGCCGGCCGTCGCGTCCCACGAAGAGGGCCGTCTCGCCGCGCGCGAGCGCATCGCTGCCCACCGCCCGGCCGATCTGCTCGGCCACCTCGGCGGTGAGGGTGCGGCCATGGATGCCGCGGATGTCGTAGGCGCGGAACAGGGCGGGATCCACCGGCGGGGGTTCCGCCGTACCGGCCGCCGTCGGGGCCGCGGGCCGGGCGTGGTCTTCCGGAGCCTCGTCGGGGGGCGTGGCGGGCGGCGCCTGCAGGGCCTGCTCGTCGAGCACCTCGAAGGGATCGGCGGGCTCCGGTTCCGGCGCCGCGGGCGAGGGTGCCGGGGTCGGGGAAGGTGTACCGGCCGTGGCGCTGGACACCGCCGGGGGCTCGGCGAAGAGCTGCACCAGGCCCTTGAGCAGGGGGAGGGATTCCACCATGCGGATGGGATACTCGGACTTCAGGCCCCCGTGGCGCACGTCGCGCAGGGCCCGCAACAGCAGGGCCTGGTCACCGGCCAGGCCGCGCCGGTATGCCCAGGGACCGAGGACGGCGGCCGCCAGCAGCAGGGCCAGGCCGGCGAAGGCGGCGGCCAGCAACGGCGTGTCCGGCAGCCGGGTCGCGGGGACGGGCGGTGCCCACACGGCGAGTTGCCAGCGGCTGCCCGGGATGGGCCGGACGACCGCCGGTGGCCCCCGTCGGGCGGTCCGGGGGCCGGCTCCCGTGAGGGTCACCGGCGCGCCGGCGGCCTGCTGACGGAGCTCGACACGGCCATGAAACCGGGCACGCGGGGGCAGTTGGATCCGCAACAGCCGCATCGGCAGGCTCACGAGCAGGTCGCCGACCACCCGCCCGTCCCCGGCACGGATCGCCCGGGCCAGGCTCACGTGCTGGTCGGGCCGGCCCACGTGCTGGACTTCCGCCGGCGGGGGCTGGGGTGCGGACTCGGCCTGGTGCAGCTGGTCCAGGGTGGCGTAGCTGATCGGCGGTGAGGCCTTGGGATCCACTTCGTGCCGGCCCGGCGGGAGCAGGCGCACGGCCAGGGCCTCGGGGAACAGCCAGTGCAGTCGGGCCTCTTGCTCCGCCCGCGTGCGCGGCTCGCCCCGGGCCAGTGCGTCGGCCAGCTGCGCGTCCCGCGCCAGGCGGTCGAGGCGCGCGGTCTGTGCCCGGAGGCGCTCGGCGAGACCGCCGGCGATCAGCTCGGCGGTGAATTCCGCCTGCTCGTGCGCCGCCGCCGCCCGGTCCGCGCGCTGGACGAGCGCCGTCGCAAAGGTCAGTCCGGCGATCACCACCAGGGCCGCCAGGCCGAAGAAGAGACTCAGGTGCGTGAGGCTCCAACGGGGCTCGGCCAGGACCCGGCGGATGATTTCCCGGGTCTCCGGGCCGGCGTGCGCCCGCCTGCCCTTGCGCCAAAAGGTCATGACGTCTTCCCTGTCGTGCTTGCCCGTGGGCACGGGCCGGGTTTCCCTCCCCGGCACGGCAGGGCTCAATGGCGGCCGGTGGAGCCGAATCCTCCTTCGCCGCGCCGGGTTTCCTCGAATGTTTCGACCACTTCGAAGGCAGCTTGAACGACCGGCACGAAGACCATCTGGGCGATGCGCTCGCCGGGGTGGATGGTGAAGGGGGCCTCGCCCCGGTTCCAAACCGAGACGAACACCTGTCCCTGGTAGTCGGAGTCGATCAGTCCCGTCAGGTTGCCGAGCACGATACCGTGCTTGTGTCCCAGCCCGGAGCGCGGGAGCAGCACGGCGGCCAGGCCGGGATCGGCGATGTGCAGCGCAAAGCCGCTGGGCACGAGCAGGGTCTCGCCCGGTGCGAGGGTCGCCGGCGCCGCCAGGCAGGCGCGGATGTCCATGCCGGCGGCCCCGTCCGTGGCATAGTCGGGCAGGGGGAATTCCCGGCCCAGGCGGTCGTCGAGGATGCGCAACCGCACCCGGGGTCTCTCCCTCGGTGTCATGGTGCCTTCTCCTCCGTTGCGGAATCGAGCCGGCGGGCGATGGCCTCGATCAGGGCATGCGCCAGTGCCTTCTTGTCCCTCTCCGGAAAGTCCTCCCGCCCGCCTTCCCAGAACAGGGTCAGGGCGTTGGTCTCGGTTTCCATGCCGCGGCCCGGGCCGACGAGGTTGGCGCAGATCATGTCCACCCCCTTGGCGCGGCGTTTGGCCTGGGCCCGTGCCTCGAGTGCCTCCGTCTCCGCCGCGAAGCCCACTGTGAACGGCCGCTCGGGCAGGGCGGCGACCTCGGCGAGGATGTCGGGGTTGCGGACCAGTTCCAGGCTCAGGGTCTCGTCCGTCTTCTTGAGCTTGTGCACCGACCGGGTGCGCGGGCGGTAGTCGGCCACGGCCGCGGCGGCGATGAACAGGTCGGTTCCCGGGAGGTGGCGCAACACCGCCTCGCGCATCTCCAGGGCCGTTTCCACGTCCACGCGCTGGACCCCGGGCGGCGTGGCCAGGGCCGTGGGCCCGGTCACCAGGGTCACCTCGGCGCCGGCCTGCCGGGCCGCCTCGGCCAGGGCGAACCCCATGCGTCCGGAGCTGCGGTTGCCCAGGAAACGCACCGGGTCGAGGGGTTCGCGGGTGGGGCCGGCGGTGACCAGCACGCGGCGCCCGGCCAGGCGCGGCGGGGCCAGCAGGGCGGCGGCCTCGGCCACCAGGGTCTCGGGCTCGGGCAGGCGGCCCGGCCCCGTCTCGCCGCAGGCCAACCGGCCTGCGGCGGGTTCGATCACGTGCACGCCGGCCGCGCGCAGGCGCGCCACGTTGGCCTGGGTGGCCGGATGTTCCCACATGGCCGTGTTCATCGCCGGCGCCACGCAGACCGGGGCACGGGTGGCCAGGTAGAGGGTGCCCAGCAGGTCGTCCGCCAGCCCGGCGGCCAGCCGCGCCAGGGCGTGGGCCGTGGCCGGCGCGACGAGCAACAGGTCGGCTCGCCGGGCGAGCTCGATGTGGGGCAGGGTCGCCTCGGCGGCATCGAACAGGCCCGTGCGCACCGGGCGGCCGGAGAGGGCGGCCAGCGCGGTCGGGGTGACGAAGGCGCGGGCGGCGCGGGTGAGCACCACCTGGACCTCGGCGCCGGCCTCGCGCAGGCGGCGCACGAGCTCCGGTGCGCGGACGGCGGCGATGCCGCCGGTCACGCCGAGCAGGACCAGCCGATTGACAAGGGGGGACATCGGCGGCAGTGTATCAGGCCGCTCCGGCACAGGGAACGTGCCGCCACCGGACCAGGGAAGGAGAAGATGCCGCTCACCGACTGGCCCGCGGCCGAACGCCCGCGGGAGAAGCTGCTCGCCCACGGCGCCGAGGCCCTCTCGGACGCCGAACTGCTCGCCATCTTCCTGCGTACCGGCGTCCCCGGCATGAATGCCGTGGAGCTGGCCCGCCACCTGCTCGCCGAGCATGGCGGGCTGGCAGGCGTGTTGCGCCTCGACCGCCGGGCCTTCTGCGCCCGCCGCGGGTTGGGGGAGGCCAAATACGTGCAGCTGCAGGCCGCCCTGGAGATCGCCCGGCGCCACCTGCAGGCACAGCTGGCGCGGGGGACGGCCATGACCTCGCCCCGGCAGGTCCGCGACTACTTCGCGCTGCGTCTCGGCAACCGCCCGCACGAGGTCTTCGCCTGCCTGTACCTGGATACCCGGCACCGCGTGATCGCCTGTGAGGAACTCTTTCGCGGCACCCTCGACGGGGCCAGCGTGCACGTGCGCGAGGTCGTGGCCTCCGCCCTCGAGAAAGGGGCCAGCGCGCTGATCTTCGCCCACAACCACCCCTCCGGGGTGGCCGAGCCCAGCGCGGCGGACCGGCGCATCACCGAGCGCCTGCGCCAGGCACTGGCCCTGGTGGACGTGCGGGTGCTGGACCACATCGTGGTGGGAGCGGGAGAGACGGTGTCCTTCGCCGAACTGGGCCTGCTGTGAATCCGTCAGTCGGCCAGCGGTCGCAGCTCTGGCGGCCAGGGCGTGCGTTTCTCGAGTTCCAGCTTGCGCTTGAGGTCGTAGAGGGCCGCCTGCAACCCCTCCTCGAGCGTGGGATGGTACCAGGGCAGCGCGAGCAGGTCGCTCACGGTCCGTTCCTGCTCGATGGCCCAGGCCAGCAGGTGACCGATGTGCTCCCCGCCGGGCACGCACATCTCCGCGCCCAGCAGGCGACCGTCCTCGGCATCGGCGTACACGCGCAGCAGGCCGCGGTTCTCGCCGAGCAGGATGGCCCGCCCGAGCATGCCGAAATTGGCCTCGCCCACGACGACGGCGGCACCGGAGAGTTCGTCCAGGCTGGCGCCGACACGCACGAGGTTGGGGTCGCTGAAGGTGATCGAGAGGGGTACCTTGCGCGCGAAGCGGCGGATGGCGTCGAGGTGCACGGCGTTGTAGCCTGCGATGCGGCCCTCGTCGCCGGCCTCGTGGAGCAGGGGGCGGCTGCCGGTGACGTCACCGGCGATGAACACCGGAAGATCCCCCACCTGCAGGGTATGCGGGTCGTGGTGGGGCACGCCGAACTCGTCGAGGGGCACGCCCAGGTGCTCCAGGCCCAGCCCGGCCGTGTTGGGTACGCGCCCCATGGTGACCAGCAGCCGGTCCACCACCGTCTCGTGCTCGCCCGCCTCCACCCTCAGGCGGCCGTCCGGCAGCTCGGTGATCTCCGCCGGGGCCCCCAGCCACATCGGGAACTCCTTGCCGAGCAGCTCCACTGCCCGGTCGGCCACGGCCGGGTCGGTGAGGCCGCCGATTCGCTGCGCGATGTCGATGCCCACCGTCTCGACGCCCAGTCGCGCCAGGGCCTGGCCCAGTTCCAGGCCGATGACGCCGAGCCCGATCACTGCCATGCGCTCGGGCAGGGTCTCCTGTTCGAAGAAGTCGTCGGAGG
Organism: Gammaproteobacteria bacterium; assembly: GCA_003695825.1. Classification (GTDB taxonomy): domain Bacteria; phylum Pseudomonadota; class Gammaproteobacteria; order Thiohalobacterales; family Thiohalobacteraceae; genus J048. The sequence goes on from RFHK01000133.1 coordinate 7,206, forward strand.
TGAGGATGCGGTCGCGGAAGGGTTTCCAGGCCTCGGGGATGCGGGGGTGCGACCCGGTGGCGATGATGATGGCGCGGGCACGGATGCGCGCTTCCCCCACCTGGAGGGTGTCGGGAGCGACGAAACGGCCGTGCGCGGGCAGGAAATGGGCCTCGTCCATGTTGTCGATGCTCGTCGAGAGCACCTTGTCGACGAAGATGTCGCGGAGGTCCTGGGTGCGTTCCATGACCCGGGCCAGGTCCACATCGAGCCCTTCGGCGCCCACGATGCCCTCGCGGCGGAAATGGTGGCGACGATGGTAGTCGTGGGCGATCTGGATGATGGCCTTGGAGGGCATGCAACCGACCCGGGCACAGGTGGTGCCCAGCTCGCCCCCGTCGATCAGGACCCAGTTGTCGGTGGCGCGACGGACCTGGGAGAGCGCATAGAGCCCGGCACTCCCCGCGCCCAGGATGGCGACGTCGACTTCGCGTGTCATGGAAGGCCTCCGGTTGCGGAAGCCGGTATTCTAGCAGGAGCCGGGACTGGCAGTGAGGAGCTGGGAGCTGGGAGCGGCGGATGCCGGAATTGCCCGAAGTGGAAACCACGCGGCGCGGGATCGCGCCGCACCTGGAAGGCAAGCGCCTCCTGGGTGCGGTGGTGCGCGAGCGGCGGCTGCGGCGGCCGGTGCCGGAGGGGCTCGATGCCCGCATCCGCGGCCGGCGCGTGGCGGGCGTGCGGCGCCGGGGCAAGTACCTGATCCTCGACCTGGAGGACGACGGGGGCCTGCTCGTCCACCTGGGCATGTCCGGATCCCTGCGCCTCGTGCCTTGCCACCGGCCGCCCGGGCCGCACGATCACGTGGACCTGCGCATCGCCGGGGGCCGCTGCCTGCGGCTGACCGACCCCCGCCGCTTCGGGCTGGTGCTGTGGGCGCCGGATCCCGACGGCCATCCCCTGCTGCGCGAGCTGGGACCGGAACCTCTCACCGCGGACTTCACCGGCGCGTACCTGTGGCGGAAGTCCCGCGGTCGCCGGGTGGCCGTCAAGCACTTCCTCATGGACGGCCGGGTGGTCGCGGGCGTGGGCAACATCTACGCCAACGAGGCCCTGTTCCGGGCCGGCATCCACCCGGCCCGCCCGGCAGGGCGCATCTCGAAGGCCCGGTACGCGCGCCTGGCGCAGGCCCTGCGCGAGGTGCTCGCCGAGGCCGTCGACGCGGGAGGTACCACGCTGCGGGATTTCACGGACAGCCATGGACGCCCGGGCTATTTCCGGCGCGCGCTGGCGGTGTATCATCGCGAGGGTCGGCCCTGCCCGCGTTGTGGTACGCCGATCCGCAGCTTGCGTCTCGGGCAACGCTCCACTTTCTACTGCCCCCGCTGCCAGCACTGAGCGGGTGAGGAGGGCACCCATGCGATACCTTTTCCTGCTCTTGTCCCTGTGGCTGCTCGCCGCCCCTGCCCGGGCGTTGGTGCCCCGTCTCGACCGCCTGGTGGAGCTCGCGCCCAACCGGGTGGTGCTCATCGGGGACTTCGGGCCGCCCTGCACGGGCTGCTTCGTGGCCGTGGTGCACCGGCGCGGCCCGCGCCTGCGCTATGTCACGCGCAACTGGACGCCCGGCCGCATCGAACTGCGGCTGCACGACGTCGGTGGGTCGCTGGAGGTGGCCGTCGCCGTGGTGCGCCCGGCCGGCCGCAGCCGGGCCCTCCCGTACCGGATTCGTCCGCGGATCCTGCCCCCGCCGGGCCCGGCCGGACGCGCCCCGCGCTGGCAGGGCGGCGCCTGGGTGCTCGTGGGGCGGTTCGCGGGCACGCGGGCGGACCAGGGGGTGGAACGCTACCCGGTGGCCGTCCCACCCCCGCCCTGCGGCCGGCCGGCCGAGGTCTTCGACCATGCCGAACTGGAGGTCGACCGCAGCCGGGGCGGGGACGCCATCCTGCGCGCCGCGCCCCCTTCCGGTTGCCTCGGCGACTGTCCGCCGGTGGAGGTCGGCTGGTACCACGAGCCCGGCGGGGCGGTGACGTACCGACTGCGCCTGTACCGGCGCGAGATCCTGGGCGTGTGCGATCCCATGCCGGGGGACTGATCCCGTCCACCCGGAGGCCGGATCACGGGCCGGTGGCGCGCGCCCGCGGTGCCTCGGGCGTCGCAGCCGCGGTACCCACGCGGGCCCGGCCGATGCCGCGCGGGTCACTGGCGGCCTCCACCACACCCGTGTCCGTGTGCCACAGGATGGCCTGCATGTTGCCGTAGGGGTGCTTGAGCGGCTGCAGGCGGTGGCCCAGGGCACGCAGCCGGCGCTGGACCGCGGGGGAGAGGGCCCCGGGTTCGAACTGGATGACGTCCGCAGGTACTGGTGGTGGAAGCGCGGCAGGGCCACCCAGTGGGCCGGCGGGTGGCCGTCGACCAGGTCGAGCACGGCGAGCAGCACCATGGAGATGATGCGGCTGCCCCCGGGCGTGCCCAGGATGCCGATCCGGTCCGGGCCCTCCACGAAGGTGGGCGTCATGCTCGAGAGCATGCGCTTGCCGGGCGCGATGGCGTTGGCCTCGGCTCCCACCAGGCCGTAGACGTTGGGTACGCCCGGCGCGGCGGCGAAATCGTCCATCTCGTCGTTGAGCAGCACCCCGGTGTCCCCCGCGACGAAACCGCTGCCGAAGGGATAGTTGATGCTCAGCGTGGCGGCCACACGGTTGCCTTCCGCGTCCAGGATGGAATAGTGCGTCGTGTGGGGACCCTCCCGGGGCGGGGCGGCCGGGCGCAGGGAGGCACTCGGCGTGGCACGATCGAGCCGGATGCCGGCACGCAGCCCGGCGGCGTAGAAGGGGTGCAGCAGGCGCTCGAGCGGCATGGTGACGAAGTCCGGGTCACCGAGGTACTCGGCACGGTCGCGGTAGGCGCGGCGCATGGCCTCCACCAGCAGGTGCACGCGGGTCGCGGCGTCGAGTCGGGCGAGATCGTAACCGGCGAGGATGTGGAGCATCTCGCCGAGCACCACGCCCCCGGAGGACGGCGGAGCAGCCGCCAGGATGCGCCAGCCCCGGTAGTCGATGCGGATGGGGTCGCGTTCCACCACCCGGTATTCCTGCAGGTCGCGCAGGGTCCAGATGCCCCCCGCACCGCGCACGGCGTTGACCAGCCGGTGCGCGGTCTCGCCTGCGTAGAACCCCTTGCGCCCTGCGCGGGCGATACGCTCCAGGATGGCGGCGAGCTGTGGCTGGCGCAGGACCCAGCCGGGGGGCGGGATCTCGCCGTGGTCCAGGAAGATGCGGGCCGCGGCGGGAGAGGCCTGGAGCGCGTGCCGGCGGAAGCGGGCCAGGCGGCGATAGACGGGGTCCACCTGGAAACCCTCACGGGCCAGGCGGATGGCCGGGGCCAGGGTGGTGGTCAGCGGCAGGCGGCCATAGTGGGTCGCGAGGTGGACGAGCGCGGCCGGCACGCCAGGGATCCCGGCGGCCAGGGGGCCGTCGATGGAAAGTCCGGGCACCACCCGGCCCCGGGCGTCGAGGTAGAGGTCGCGGGTGGCGGCCAGCGGGGCCCGCTCCCGGGCATCGAGCATCAGGTCCCGTTGCCGGGATGCCAGGTGCAGCAACCAGAAGCCCCCGCCGCCCAGCCCCGAGCTGTAGGGTTCCACCACGGCCAGGGTGGCGGCGACCGCCACGGCGGCGTCGAAGGCATTGCCGCCGGCCGCGAGGATGCGCATGCCGGCCTCGGTGGCGAGGGGGTGGGCCGAGGCCACGGCCGGGCCGCGGGGCGGGGTCGCAGGCGCGGTGGCACTGAGGGGTGCCGTGACCAGGAGCAGGAGCCACGGCAGCAGGGCCGGCAGGCGGAGACGGGGTTTCACAGGAAGGTGACCCCCACCTGGAAGAGGCGTTCCACTTCGGGGATGCGGCGCTTGTCCACGAGGAAGAGGATGATGTGGTCGTTGCTCTCGATGCGCGTGTCGTGATGGGCCATGACGACCGCCTCGCCCCGGACGATGGCGGCGATGGTGGTCCCCGGGGGCAGGGCGATCTCCTCGATGCGTCGGCCCACCACCTTCGAGGTGTCGGGATCCCCGTGGGCGACGGCCTCGATGGCCTCGGCCGCGCCCCGCCGCAGCGAGTGCACCGCCACCACGTCGCCGCGCCGGATGTGCGTGAGCAGGCTGCCGATGGTGGCCTGCTGCGGGGAGAGGGCGATGTCGATGACGTCGCTGTGCACCAGGTCCACGTAGGCGGCACGGTTGATGAGCGACATCACCCGGCGCGCCCCCAGGCGCTTGGCGAGCATGGCCGAGAGGATGTTGGCCTCCTCGTCGTTGGTCACGGCGCAGAAGACGTCGGTGTTCTCGATGTTCTCTTCCTGCAGCAGTTCCTGGTCGGCGGCGTCCCCGGCCAGCACGATGGCCCGCTCCAGCCGCTCGGAGAGTTCCCGCGCGCGCCGGGCGTTGCGTTCGATGACCTTGACCGCGTAGCGCTGTTCCAGCCGCTGCGCCAGGCGGTAGCCGATGTGTCCGCCGCCGGCGATGATCACCCGGCGCACCGAGCGTTCCAGCCGGGTGAGTTCGCTCATGACGTCCCGGATGTTCTCGCGGGCGGCGATGAAGAAGACCTCGTCGCCGGCCTCGATGACGGTGTCGCCCTCGGGCAGGATGGGCTGGCCGCGGCGGAAAATGGCCGCCACGCGGGCATCGATGCGGGGCATGTGCCGGCGCAGTTCGCGCAGTTCCTGGCCTACCAGCGGGCCGTCGGTCACCGCGCGCACCGCCACCAGTTGCACGCGGCCGCCGGCGAAGTCGAGCACCTGCAGCGCGCCGGGGTACTCGATCAGGTGTTCGACGTAGTCCGTGACCAGCTGCTCCGGGCTGATGATGACGTCCACCGGCAAGGCGTCCTGGCTGAAGAGCTTCTTCTCGCGCAGGAAGGCGGCGGCACGGATGCGGGCGATCTTGGTGGGGGTGTGGAAGAGGGTGTAGGCGACCTGGCAGGCGATCATGTTCACCTCGTCGCTGTTGGTCACCGCCAGGATCATGTCCGCATCCTCGGCCCCGGCCCGGCGCAGCACGTCGGGATGGGCCCCGTGGCCGTGCACCGTGCCGATGTCCAGGCGGTCCCGCAACTCGTCGAGCAGGTCGGCGTCCTGGTCGATCACCGTGATGTCGTTGGCCTCGCTGGCCAGGTTGCGGGCCACCGAGGCACCCACCTGGCCGGCCCCGAGGATGATGATCTTCACCGGCCCTCGGCCCCCTTGCGCACGTCGATGCCCAGTGCCTTGAGCTTGCGGTAGAGGTGGGTACGTTCCATGCCCACCTTGCGCGCGAGCTTGCCGACGCTGCCGCCTACCGCCCGCAGCTGGTGCTCCAGGTAGGCCCGCTCGAAGCGTTCGCGCGCCTCGCGCAGGGGCAGGTCGCTGGGGATGCCCTCGAGCGGCGAGGCCGCCTCCCGGGCGGTGGACGGCGTCGACAGGCTCGCCTCCACTTCCTCGAGCGTGATCTCCTCGTGGGTCCCCAGGATCAACAGGCGCTGCACCAGGTTCTTGAGCTCGCGCACGTTGCCCGGCCAGTCGTAGTGGCGCAGGCGGTTCTGGGCGGCCACCGAGAAGTGCCGGTAGGGCAGGTTCTCGCGCGTGACGAAGTAGTCGACGTAATAGTTGAGCAGCTCCGGCACGTCCTCGATGTGCTCGGCCAACCGGGGCACGTGGAGCGGCACCACGTTGAGGTGGTAGAAGAGGTCCTCGCGGAATTTCTCCGGCACGAAGTCGCGCTCGAGGTCGTGCCGGGTCGCGGCGATGATGCGCAGGTCGACCTGCACCGGGCTGGTGCCCCCGATGCGCGTGAAGGTGCGGGTCTCCAGGACGCTGAGCAGCCGCTGCTGCGTCTGCTCGTCCATCTCCGCGATGTCGTCGAGGTAGAGCGTGCCGCCGTTGGCCTCTTCCAGCCGGCCGTAGTGGAGTTCGCCGCCCTCCTCGCTGCCGAAGAGTTCACGCAGCGAACCGCTCTGCTGCAGGGAGCCGATGGGGACCTCCACGAAGTTGCCCTGGGCGCGGGGACTGAGCGCGTGGATGTAGTGGGCGAGCGTGCGCTTGCCCGCCCCCGGCTCGCCGGTGATCAGCACGTGGGTGTCGTGCTGGGCCACGCGCCGGGCCTGTTCGCGCAGGGTGGTCATCGCCTGGCTGTGGCCGATCGGCTCGGGGGCGATGTCGGAGAGCCCGCGCAGTTCCCGGTTCTCGCTGGCCAGGCGGGCCGCCTGCAGGGCGCGCTCCACCGTGATCAGCAACTTGGCGAGCGAGATGGGTTTCTCGATGAAGTCGTAGGCCCCGAGCCGCGTGGCCTCCACGGCGGTCTCGATGGTGCCGTGGCCGGACATGACGATCACCGGGCAGGGCAGGCCCCCGGCCTGCTGCCATTCCCGCAGCAGGGTGATGCCGTCGACGTCTTCCATCCAGATGTCGAGCAGGACGAGGTCGGGGCGCCGCTCGCGGCGTGCCTGGCGGGCGGCCTCGCCGCTCTCGGCCAGGGTCACCTCGTAGCCCTCGTCTTCGAGGATCTCCTTGATGAGCTGGCGGATCTCGGGTTCGTCGTCGACGACCAGGATGTGGGCGGAAGGTACGGATTTCGCGGGCATGGCCGGATCGTTGGAGGTTTGGCGGAAGTATACTCCGAGAAGCGAGAAGCTAGAAGC
>RFHK01000134.1 GCA_003695825.1 Gammaproteobacteria bacterium
GCCACCGGGCACGCCCGCGACCGTCAAGGAGGGTAGCCAGCATGGCCGAGACGGCACCACAGACGAAGTACGACTGGGATCAACGTTACGTGGCCAAGACCAGGTACTGGCATCGCCTGGATGACGGGCGGGTGCAGTGTGACCTCTGTCCGCGCTTCTGCAAGCTGCACGACGGGCAGCGGGGCCTGTGTTTCGTGCGGGCCAACCAGGGCGGCGAGATCGTGCTGACGAGCTACGGTCTCTCGAGCGGCTATGCCATCGACCCCATCGAGAAGAAACCGCTCAACCACTTCCTGCCCGGCACCCCGGTGCTGTCCTTCGGTACGGCTGGCTGCAACCTGGCGTGCAAGTTCTGCCAGAACTGGGACATCAGCAAGTCCCGGGAGACGGCGACCCTCTCGGACGAGGCACCGCCCGAGAAGATCGCCCGCGTCGCACGGCAGACGGGCTGCCGCAGCGTGGCCTACACCTACAACGACCCGGTGATCTTCCACGAGTACGCCATCGATACGGCGAAGGAGTGCCGCAAGCTCGGCATTCGGTCCGTGGCGGTGACCGCCGGCTACATCACCGAGGAACCACGCAAGGAATTCTTCGCCCACATGGACGCCGCCAACATCGACCTCAAGGCCTTCACCGAAACCTTCTACTGGAAGATCACCGGCGGTCACCTGCAACCGGTGCTGGACACGCTCAAGTACGTCAAGCACGAGACGTCGTGCTGGCTGGAGATCACGACCCTCCTGATACCCGGGTACAACGATTCGGACGAGGAACTCGACGCGATGACGAAATGGGTCGTGGAGGAACTGGGGCCCGACGTCCCCATGCACTTCACCGCCTTCCATCCCGACTGGAAGATGCGCGACGTGCCGCCCACCCCGCCGCAGACGCTGACCCGCGCACGCCGCATCGCGATGCGCAACGGGGTGCGCTATGCGTACACGGGCAACGTCTACGACGAGGAGGGGGAAAGCACCTACTGCCACCAGTGCGGCCACCGGCTCATCGGCCGCAACTGGTATGTGATCACGGACTGGCAACTGACCCCGGAAGGCACCTGCCCGCGCTGCGGCACCCCCTTGCCCGGCGTGTTCGAGGCGCGGCCGGGAACCTGGGGTGCACGGCGTGAGCTGGTGCGGCTGCGGGACTTCGACTGAGATCTACTTCTGCTTGGTGAAACGCGGGTCCTTGATCTCGATCTTCGCGTGCTTGCCCAGCTCGGTGAGGTAGGCCTCGATGCGCTCGTTCTGGAGCTCGGCGGTGATCTTGCGGCGCAGCTTGTCGAGCCCGGGCGGGTCCACCTTGCGGGTGTCCTCGAGCTGGATCACGTGCCAGCCGAACGGGGTCTTGACCGGGGTGGCGCTGATCTCACCCTTCTTCATCTTCTTCACGGCCTCTGCGAAGGGCGCCACCATCTGGCCGGCGCTGAACCAGCCGAGCTCGCCCCCGTTCTTCCCGGTGGGCCCGGTGGAATGCTGTTTCGCCAGCTCGGCGAAGTCGGCGCCTTTCTTCAGTTGGTCGATGAGTTTCCTGGCCTCGTCCTCGGTCTTGACCAGGATGTGTCGGGCCTTGTACTCGGTGCCGTCGAACTTGGCGACCTTCTCCCGGTAGCGCTGCTCGATCTCCTTGTCCGTGATCGGGTGGCGGCGCAGGTAGTCACGCAGCCCGGCGTTGAAGAGCACGCTGCGGCGGTACCACGCGAGCTGGCGCTGCACGGAAGGATCCTTGTCCAGTCCCTTGCGTTCGGCGTCGTCGGTGATGAGCAGGATCTTGATGAGCTGGTCGAGCGCCTGGACCTCGAGATTGCCCTTGCGGTGGTGAACTCCCCGCATCTTGGCGGCGAAGACGTCCACCATCGCCTGGGTGATGGGATGGCCGTTGACCACGGCGAGTACCTTCTCGCCCGGTTTCTGTACCGGCTTCTGCGCCGGAGCCGCGACGGCGAACTGCAAGGTGAGGGCGAGCAGGGCGCCCAAGGCGCTGCGGAACGGGATGCTGGTCGGTCTGGCGTTCATGTCCACCTCGTTTCTCGTCTCAGGTTTCATCGGGCGCCCGGGCATCGATGCTCAGGGCATGGATCTCCCCGGGCATCATCTCGGCCAGGGCATCGTAGACCAGGCGATGGCGTTCGACCAGGGACAGGTTCGCGAATTCGGGACTGACGATGTGAACGATGAAATGTCCCCCACCGCCGCGGGCCCCGGCATGCCCGGCGTGTCGCGCGGAATCGTCCTGGATCTCCAGCCGCACCGGGGCGAGCCTCGCCTCGAGCAGCCGGCGGATGCGCTTCACCCGGTCGCTCATCGCGGGAACACCTTCAGGAAGGGAAAGACCTCGACCTGGGCATAGACACCGGCGGCGACATAGGGATCGGCATCGGCCCAGGCGCGCGCCTCCTCCAGCGAGGCGAACTCGGCCACGATCAGGCTGCCACGAAAGCCCGCCGGCCCGGGATCCGGGCTGTCGACGGCCGGCAGGGGCCCGGCGAGCACCAGCCGTCCCTCGCGTTGCAGGGTCTCCAGCCGGGCCAGGTGTTGCGGGCGCGCCGCCCGGCGCTGCGCCAGCGTGTCGGAAGCATCCCGGGCCAGGATGGCATAGAGCATGGCTCAGCTCCCGTTCCCATCGACCGAGCGGTCGCCGTCCGTGACCAGGTAGCGCGAAAGCACCAGGGTCTGGGCGAGCACGAACAGGAAGGTGAGCCCGAGCAGCCCGAAGAGCTTGAAATTCACCCAGGTGGCCTCGGGGAAGTGGTAGGCCACGAACAGGTTGAGCCCTGCCGCTGCCACGAAGAAGGCCACCCAGGCCAGGTTGAGCCGCCGCCACAACCGCGGGGGTACACCCCGCGTCAAGTGACCCAGCATGCGCTCGGTGAGATTGCGTTCTCCCACGAACATGCTGCCCAGGAAGACCAGCGCGAAGATTCCGTAGGCCACGGTGGGTTTCCACTTGATGTAGACCGGGTCGCGGAAGAGCAGCGTGGCCCCGCCGAAGACCAGGATCACCCCCAGCGTGACCAGGTGCATGCGCTCCACGCGCCGATGACGCCACCAGAAACCGGCCACCAGGGCGAGCGTTGCGAGGATGGCGACCGCGGTGGCCGTGTAGATGCCGTCCATCCGGTAGGCGACGAAGAACAGCAGGATGGGAAAGAAATCGAGCAGCAGGCGCATGGTGGCGTCGGTTTCCTTGTTGTTCGGGTGCACACGGGCTTCGGCACGCCGCACCGGCCTTAGTGTACAATGCGCGGATGGCCGCGACCAAGTGTTTCATGGAAGGACGGATATCCCGGGACGGGTTGCGCCCCCCGGCAGCGGGTGTCCCGCAGGCGCCGGGATGCGCCGGGTACCCCCCTGTCGAACGGGCGGCACCGGCCCCACGGGGCCGCGCCCGGGCCAGCCTCCCGTTGTCGCGCCGATGAGCCTGTTTCTCGAGATCCACCCCGACAACCCGCAGCGGCGCCTGGTGCGCCGGGCCGTCGAGATCCTGCGTGCGCAGGAGGGCAACGTCATGGCCTATCCCACCGATTCCAGCTATGCCCTGGGATGCCTGGTGGGGGACAAGGCCGCGATGGAGCGCATCCGCCGCATCCGACGGCTGGACAAGCACCACAATTTCACCCTCGTGGTTCGCGACCTCTCGGAGATCGCCACCTACGCGCGCGTGGACAACCGCACCTTCCGCTTCCTCAAGGCACACACCCCCGGGCCCTACACCTTCATCCTGCGTGCCACGGGGGAGGTCCCGCGCCGGCTCCAGCACCCGAAGCGCCGCACCATCGGCCTCCGGGTGCCCGATCACCGCATCACCCAGGCGCTGCTGGAGGAGCTGGGCGAGCCACTCATGAGCAGCACCCTGATCCTGCCCGGGGACGACTTGCCGCTCACCGATCCCTACGAGATTCGCGAACGCCTGGGCAAGGAACTGGCCGTGATCATCGCCGGCGGCTACTGCGTGCCCGAACCCACGACCGTGATCGACATGACCGGCGAGGTCCCGGTCATCGTGCGTCAGGGCCAGGGCGTGATCGAGGAGCTGGCATGAGCGGGATCGCGGCCTTCACGCTGATCCAGAAGATCACCATCTGGGCCGTCCCGGTCCTGCTGGCCATCACCGTCCACGAGGTGGCCCATGGTTTCGTGGCCCACCGCTTCGGTGACCGTACCGCCGCCCTGCAGGGACGCCTGACGCTCAACCCGGTGCGGCACGTGGACCCGATCGGCACCCTGCTCATCCCGCTGATCCTGGTTCTGCTGCATGCCAATTTCCTGTTCGGCTGGGCCAAGCCGGTTCCCGTGGACCCGCGCAACTTCCGCAACCCGCGTCGGGACATGGCGGTGGTGGCCCTGGCCGGTCCCCTGTCGAATCTGCTGATGGCCTTCTTCTGGGCGTTGATGATCCACCTCGCGGCGCAGCTGTTCGGCTCCGGCAACGCCTTCGGACGGCCCCTGCTGCTGATGGGCGTGGCCGGCATCTTCATCAACGCCGTGCTCATGGCGCTCAACCTGCTGCCACTGCCACCGCTCGACGGCGGGCGGGTCCTCACCGGCCTGCTGCCGGCCCGGGCCGCCTGGCGCTTCGCGCGCATCGAGCCCTACGGCATCTGGATCCTGCTCGCCCTGCTGGTCACCGGGTTGCTCAACGCCCTGCTGTGGCCCCTGATGCACCTGGCCGTCGCGTTCACCCTGCCGGTCTCCGGCATGAGCGCACCCACCTACTGGAGCATTCTCGCCTTGCTGATACGCTGAGGAGGACGCCTTGGAAGAAAAGCTTCCCGCCAGCAGTCGCATCCTGTCCGGCATGCGCCCCACGGGGCGCCTGCACCTCGGGCACTACCACGGGGTGCTCAAGAACTGGATCGCGCTGCAGCACGAGTACGACTGCTTCTTCTTCGTCGCCGACTGGCATGCCCTGACCACCCATTACGAGGAATCGCACGTCATCGCGCCCAGCGTCTGGGACATGGTGGTCGACTGGCTCGCCGCCGGCGTCAACCCGGGCATGGCGCGGCTGTTCATCCAGTCGCGGGTGCCGGAACACGCCGAGCTACACCTGCTGCTGTCCATGATCACACCATTGGGCTGGCTGGAGCGCGTGCCCACCTACAAGGACCAGCAGGAACAGCTCAAGGAGAAGGACCTGGCCACGTACGGGTTTCTGGGGTATCCCCTGCTGCAGAGCGCGGACATCCTCATCTACAAGGCCGCCGGCGTCCCCGTGGGCGAGGACCAGGTGGCGCAC
>RFHK01000135.1 GCA_003695825.1 Gammaproteobacteria bacterium
CATGGCATTGAGGATGGTCAGGAGCTTGCGCATGCAGGCCACGATGGCCACCTTGGGCTTTTTGCCGGCAGCACGCAGGCGCTGATAGAAGGCCCGTATCGGGGCGTTAGAAGACCGGACCCACCCCGGGGACGCTTTGCAGGAGTTCGTCCTTCTCCCGCCAGACGGGAGAGTGCTTGATGGTCTCCTTGATGCCGTTGTCGGTGTCGCGCAGGCGCTGCTGGAGCCACTGGATATGGGCCTTGATGTCCTTGCGGACGGGCTTGGGGGCGCCGGAGAGGCGGTTCTTCTCGGCCACCAGCATGTCCTGGAGCTGCTGGCGCCGGGCGATGAGGGCCTGGAGTTTCCGGGTCTCCTCGTCCTTGAGGGGCCGCTGCTCGGGCTGGACGCGCTGGGCGAAGCGGGCCAGGATCAGGGCGTCGATGCGGTCGGTCTTGGCGAGCTGTCCCAGGGCCCGAGCGAAGTCGCGGACCTGGCGCGGATTGACCACACAGACCGGGAGCCGGTGGGCGGCCAGGGTGCTGGCCAGCGTGGTCTCCAGGCCGCCTGTGGCCTCCAGGACGATGCAGGCGGGGTTCTGCGCCTTGAGCGACCGGACCAGTTCCTGGATGCCCTGGTGGTCATGGGAGACGCGCCAGCAGCGCTGTTCCGGGAGCAGGGCGATGTCGAGGTGACGCTTGGCGATGTCGATACCGACGAAGAGGGATGCTGATGCAGTCATGGCAAGATTCTACAAGAAGTCAGAAGACAGAAGTCAGAAGATTCACCATCGGTTTCGAGGCACTCCCTTCTGGCTTCTGAATTCTGACTTCTGTCTTCCTTATTCCTCATCTCCCAGCTCCCAGCTCCCAGCTTCTGACTTCTGACTTCTGACTTCTGTCTTCCCCCTTCTAGCTTCCAGCTCCCAGCTCCTGGCTTCTTGCTCCTTGCTCCCAGCTCCTTGCTCCTTTATCCCAGCACCTCGAGCAGGTGGGCGAAGTCTGCGGGCAGTTCGGCGGTGACCTCGACCGCCTCGCCGGTGGTGGGGTGCGTGAAGGCGAGCCGCGCGGCATGCAGGGCCTGGCGGTGGAAGGCCGCGACGGCGGCCCGGGCCTCGCCGGAAATGCCGGCGGGGAAGCGGGGACGTCCGCCGTAGACGGGATCCCCCACCACGGGGTGGCGGATCCAGGCCAGGTGCACCCGGATCTGGTGCGTGCGCCCGGTCTCCAGGCGGACACGCAGGAGCGTGAATCCGTGAAGACGCCGGGCAACGCGATAGTGGGTTATGGCTTCACGCCCCCCTACCTCCCGCACGGCCATGCGCTTGCGGTCCACCGGGTGGCGGCCGATATTGCCGTCCACCGTGCCGCCGGCGGTGAGTTCGCCATGCACCAGTGCCAGGTACTCCCGGCGGACCGTCCGCGCCTGGAGCTGTTCCACCAGCGCATGGTGCGCCGGCAAGGTCTTCGCGATCACCATCAGCCCGGTGGTGTCGCGATCGAGGCGGTGCACGATCCCGGCGCGCGGGAGTTCGGCCAGGGCGGCCCGGTGATGCAGCAGGGCATTGACCAGGGTACCGGAGGGATGGCCCGGGGCCGGGTGCACCACCAGGCCGGCCGGCTTGTTCACGACCAGCACCTGGCCGTCCTCGTAACGGATGTCGAGCGGGATGGGTTCGGGTTCGAGCCGGATTGCTTCCGGTGGTTCGGCGGCCAGCCGGATTTCCTCACCCCCGACAAGTTTCTGCCTGGGCAGGGTCACGATCTCGCCCTCGACCTCTACCGCGCCTTCCCGGATCCATTTCTGCAACCGGGCCCGGGAGAAATCCGGCAACAGGCGCGCCAGCGCCTGGTCCAGGCGCAAGCCGGCCATCTCCTCCGGCACGGCGAGACTCCGTTCGACCCTGTTCATGCCCCCCGGCTTCCTCCCTCCCAGCTCCCAGCTCCCAGCTCCCAGCTCCCAGCTCCCAGCTTCCAGCTCCCAGCTCCCAGCTTCTAGCTCCCAGCCTCAGACGCTATACTTGCCCGACCTTTCCGGACGGAATCCACCATGAGACCCCTGGCCAGACCGTTCACGCTCCTGCTGCTGCTCATCACCCTCGCGGGCTGTTCGCTGCTGCCCGAGCAGATCGACGAGACCCGGAACTGGTCGGCGCAGAAGCTCTATGCCCGGGCGCGCGAGAACCTCATGGAGGGCAACTACGAGCGGGCCATCGAGCTCTACGAAAAGCTCGAGGCGCGCTATCCCTTCGGCCGCTACGCCCAGCAGGCGCTGCTCGAGTCCGCCTACGCCCACTACAAGTACGGCGAACCCGAATCGGCCCTCGCCACGATCGACCGGTTCATTCGCACCTGGCCCCGGCATCCCCACCTGGATTATGCCTACTACCTGCGGGGCCTGGTGAACTTCACACGCGGGAAGAGCTTCATCGACCGGCTGCTGCCGGTGGATCCCTCGCAACGGGATGCCGGCGCGGCACGGCAGTCGTTCTTCGACTTCAAGGTGGTCGTGGAACGTTTCCCGAACAGCCGCTACGCGGCCGACGCCCGCAAGCGGATGCTGTTCCTGCGCAACCTGATCGCGCAATACGAGTTGCACGTGGCCGACTTCTACCTGCGGCGCGGTGCCTACGTGGCCGCGGCCGCGCGGGCCCGGAACGTCATCGAGCACTACCAGCGGACCCCGGCCGTACCCGGAGCGTTGCGCATCCTGGCGACGGCCTACCGCCGCCTCGGGCTGGATGCGCTCGCCGCCGACGCTGAGCGGGTCTGGCGGCTCAACTACGGCCCGCGGGCCGGAGCGCGCGAGTCACGATAGGTCCATCCAGGGCCCGTTACAGCGCCGCCTCGTTCTCCTCCCCGGTGCGGATGCGCACCACGCGCTCGACGGGGGTGACGAAGATCTTGCCATCACCGATCTTGCCCGTGGAGGCGGAGCGCACGATCGCATCCACCACGGCCTCCGCCTTGTCCTCGGTCACCACGACCTCGATCTTGGTCTTGGGCAGGAAGTCCACCACGTACTCGGCACCGCGGTAGAGTTCCGTGTGTCCCTTCTGGCGGCCGAAGCCCTTGACCTCGGTGGTGGTCATGCCGGTGATCCCGAGTTCCGCGAGCGCCTCGCGCACGTCGTCGAGCTTGAAGGGCTTGATGATGGCCTCGATCTTCTTCATCTGCGCGTCTTCCTCCATGCTGTCGAGGTAGGGAAAGATAACCGATCCGCACGGGCCCGGCCAGCCGCGGGCGGGTTTTTACACGTCGATGTGGTCTGCGAGCTGGGTGTCGAGGTAGCCCGAGGTGATGGGGTAGCGGCGATCCCGCCCGAAGGCGCGCCGCGAGATGCGGATACCGGGCGGTGCCTGGCGACGCTTGTATTCGTTGCGATCCACCATCCACACCACCCGACGGACCGTGGCCTCGTCGAATCCCTCGGCGATGATCTCGCCGATGCTCAGGTCGCGCTCCACGTAGCGCGCGAGGATCGCGTCGAGTACCTCGTAGGGCGGCAGGGTGTCCTGGTCGGTCTGCCCGGGCGCCAGCTCCGCCGTCGGCGGCCGCTCGAGCACGCGGCGGGGGATGATCTCCCCGCAACTGCGGTTGAGATGCTCGGCGAGCGCATAGACGCGGGTCTTGAACAGGTCCTTGATGGGCGCGAAGCCCCCGGCCATGTCGCCGTAGAGCGTGGCATAGCCGACCGCCATCTCGCTCTTGTTGCCCGTGGTGAGCACGATGCGGCCGGTCTTGTTCGAGAGCGCCATGAGGAGGACCCCGCGGCACCGTGCCTGGATGTTCTCCTCGGTGACGTCCGGCGCCCGGCCGGCGAATTCCCCGGAGAGCACGTCGAGGAAGGCGGAGAAGGGTTTCTCGATGGGGAGCACCCGGTAGGTCACGCCCAGGCGCCCGGCCTCGAGGGCGGCGTCCTCCCTGGAGATGTCCGCGGTGTAGCGCGAGGGCATCATGACCGCCTCGACCGCCTCCGCACCCAGGGCCTCCACCGCCAGGGCCAGGGTGAGAGAGGAATCGATGCCGCCGGAGAGGCCGAGCACGGCCCCCGGGAAGCGGTTCTTGTGCACGTAGTCACGGATGCCGAGCACCAGCACCCGGCGGATGCTCTCCAGGGGCGCGGGGACCTCGGCCGGCGCCTCCTGCGGCACGGGTACCACCCGCCCCTCCCGGCGGGCGAATTCGACGACCGACATCGCCTCGGCACAGAAGGGCAGGCGCGCCCGAACCCGCCCCTCCCCGTCCATCACGAAGGAGGCGCCGTCGAAGACCAGTTCGTCCTGGCCGCCGACCAGGTTGAGGTAGACCACGGGCAGGCCGGTCTCGCGGACCCGGTCGGCCACCACGGCCTCGCGCTCGGCGAGCTTGTCCTCGTGGAAGGGCGAGGCGTTGATGTTCAGGAGGAGCTGCGCCCCCCGTGCGGCCGCCGCCTGGGCCGGCCCGGGATGCCAGACGTCCTCGCAGATGGTGAGTCCCACGCGCGCGCCGCCGACCTCGGCGACGCAACCGGCCTCCCCGGGCACGAAGTAGCGCTTCTCGTCGAAGACGCTGTAGTTGGGGAGGTGCTGCTTGCGGCAGACGGCCACCACCTCGCCGTCGCGGAACAGGGTGGCGGCGTTGAAGCGACCGTGCACCGTCTCTTCCGGGTGCCCGACGAGCACGTGGATGCCGCGCACCTCCCGGCGGATCCGCTCCAGGGCCCGCATCACGTGCAGGTACAGGCCCGGGCGGAGGAGCAGGTCCTCGGGTGGATAGCCGGTCAGCGCCAGCTCCGGGAAGATCACCAGGTCGGCCTGCAGGCGGTCGCGGGCCTCGGCGGCGGCGGCGAGGATGCGGTCGGTGTTGGCCTCCACGGCACCGACCAGGAAGTCGAGCTGGGCGAGCGCGATGCGCAGGCGGTCCTTCATGCCGTGGCGAGGCATTCGGCCATGTGGCGTCCCATCTCGGCGGGCGACCGCGCCACCGTCACCCCGGCGGCCTCGAGTGCGGCGATCTTGGCCTCGGCCGTCCCCTTGCCCCCGCTGATGATGGCCCCGGCATGGCCCATGCGCTTGCCCCTGGGTGCCGTGCGCCCGGCGATGTAGGCCACCACCGGTTTGGTGACGTGCGCGCGGATGTACTCGGCGGCGGCCTCTTCCGCCGTACCGCCGATCTCGCCCACCAGGAGGATACCCTCGGTCTGGGGATCGTCCTGGAACCTGGCCAGGCAATCGGTGAATTCCAGCCCGTGGATGGGATCGCCGCCGATGCCCACGCAGGTCGACTGCCCCAGGCCCGCCAGCGTGGTCTGGTGGACCGCCTCGTAGGTGAGGGTGCCGGAGCGGGACACGATGCCGATGCGGCCCGGACGGTGAATGGCGCCGGGCATGATCCCGATCTTGCATTCCCCGGGGGTGATGATGCCGGGACAGTTGGGGCCGATGAGCACGCTCTCGCTGCCGGCCAGGGCGGCCTTGACGCGCAGCATGTCGAGGATGGGGATCCCCTCGGTGATGCAGACGATCACCCGGATCCCGGCATCGGCCGCCTCCAGGATGGCGTCGGCGGCGAACGGTGCCGGGACGTAGATCATGGTCGCGTCCGCCCCCGTCTCGCGCACCGCCTCGGCCACGGTGTCGAAGACCGGCAGCCCCAGGTGCGTCTGCCCGCCCTTGCCCGGGGTGACGCCACCGACGAGTCGGGTACCGTAGGCGAGCGCCTGCTCGGAGTGGAAGGTGCCCTGCCGGCCGGTGAACCCCTGGCAGATCACCTTGGTGTCGCGGTCGACGAGTATGCTCATGCGCGTCCTCCCTCCCGCGCCAGGGCCACAACCCGTTGCGCGGCCTCGGTGAGATCGGAGACCGCGACCAGGTCGAGGCCGGAGGCGGCGAGCAGTTCCCGGCCCCGTTCCACGTTGGTGCCTTCCAGGCGCACCACCACCGGCACGCCGACCCGGACTTCGCGCACCGCCTGGATGATGCCCTCGGCGATGAGGTCGCAGCGCACGATGCCGCCGAAGATGTTGACCAGGATGGCGCGTACCTTCTCGTCGGAGAGGATGAGCTTGAAGGCCTCGGCCACGCGCTCGGCCGTGGCCGTGCCGCCCACGTCGAGGAAGTTGGCCGGGCGCCCGCCATGCAACTGGATGAGGTCCATGGTGGCCATGGCCAGGCCGGCACCGTTGACCATGCAACCGATGTCCCCGTCCAGGTGCACGTAGTTGAGATCGTGCTCGCGCGCACGGCGTTCGCGGGGATCCTCCTGGCCGGGATCGCGCATCGCCTGGAGCTCGGGATGGCGATGGAGCGCGTTGTCGTCGACGTTGACCTTGGCATCGAGCGCCAGCAGGCGCCCGTCGCCGGTCACCACCAGCGGGTTGATCTCGACCAGGCCCAGGTCCGCCGCGTGGAAGAGCCCGGCGAGTGCCTCCAGCAGGCCCGTGAACGCCCGGACCTGGGCCCCGAGCCCCAGGGCATAGGCCAGCTTGCGGGCCTGGTAGGGCATGAGCCCGGCGGCGGGATGGATCGCCTCGACGTGGAGGGCCTCCGGGTGCTCGGCGGCGACCCGCTCGATGTCCATGCCGCCGGACGCCGAGGCCATGACCACCACCCGTTCCCGCTCCCGGTCCACGAGCATGCCCAGGTACAGCTCCCGCTCGATCGCCTCGGTACGTTCCACCAGCACGGCCTCGACCGGCTGGCCCTCCGGGCCCGTCTGGTGGGTGACCAGGCGTGTACCGAGCAGGTCCGCCGCCGCTTCGGCCGCGGCCTGCGGGCTGTCCACGAGCCGCACGCCGCCGGCCTTGCCACGCCCGCCGGCATGGACCTGGGCCTTGACCACCCAGCCGGACCCACCCAGGTCCCGGGCCGCCGCGCGGGCCTCCTCGGGTGTTCGTGCCAGGCGTCCCTCCGGAACCGGGATGCCCCGCTCCGCGAAGAGCCGCTTGGCCTGGTATTCGTGCAGATGCATGACGCTCTCCTCGCCGGACCGCGCTATTGTGGAGGACTTTCCCGGCGCGCGCAAAGCGCCCTTGCGCCCCACTGCGTGCTGCACCACACTAGCGCCATGGGACTCGCACGCCTGCTCACCCTGCTCGCCCTGGCCTGGCTCGCCTACCTGGTCTGGATCCGCCTCCGGGGCCTGCGGCGCCCGCCCACCGCGTCCCGGCGGACCCCCGCCGGCGGCCACATGGTGCGCTGCCGCCGTTGCGGCCTCTTCGTGCCGGAGACGGAGGCGGTACGCGACGCCCGCGGCGAGACCTACTGCAGCGTCGAGCACCGGCGTGCCGCCGCCGGCGACCGCGGGTCATGAGCGGCCCGGCGGGCGCCACCCTCACCCCGCTCGACTTCGAAGACCGCCTCACCTGGCGCCCGCTGCGCCTGTACACCTTCTTCCGGCTGCTGCTGGTGGCCTTGCTCTTCACCCTGCGGCTCGCCTGGCCCCGGCTGCCGCCGGGTGCCGACGGCTACCTGTTGCCGGCGCTGCTCACCGCCTGGCTGGCGATGGCGCTGGCCGCCGGGTTCGCCGCCCGCCTGCGGCGCCCGGCATTCCGCCTGCAGGTCCTGACCACCGGCACCCTCGACCTCTCGGCCATCGTGGCCCTGACGTACCTGCTCGGGGGACTGGACTCGGGGCTGGGCATCCTGCTGCCGATCGCCGTCTTCGCCCTCGCCCTGCTGGTCCCGGGCCGCGGTGCCCTCTTCCTGGCCGCCCTGGCCACCTTCGGGATCTTCGCCCTCGCCTTCCAGGCCGTCCTCGCCGGGCATCCGACCGCCGCCACCCTGTCCCGGACCGGGCTTTTGGGCCTGGCCACGTTCCTCTCCGCGCTCACCGGCTCCGTGCTCTCGCGCCGCATCCGCCAGTCCGAGCAGCTGGCCCATCGCCAGGGCGTGGATCTCGCCAACCTCAGCCGGCTCAACGCCCACATCGTGCAACGGCTCGAGGCCGGGGTGCTGGTCGTCGACGGCAAGGGCCACATCCGCCTGATGAACGACCGCCTCTGGCACCAGCTGGCCCTGCCGGAACGGCTGGAGGCCGAGCACATCGCGCAACTCTCTCCGGCCCTGGCCCGGGCGTGGGAGGCCTGGCGAACCCACCCGCGGGGCGGGCACTTCGAACGCCTCGACGAGGCGGGGCGCCTGGGCGCGCGTTTCCTGCCGCTCGGCAACCGCCCGGAGGCCGGCACCCTGATCCTCGTGGAAGACCGGACCCGCATGGAGGAAGAGGCCCGCCAGCTGCGCCTGGCGGCCCTGGGGCGCCTCTCGGCGAGCATCGCACACGAGATCCGCAACCCGCTCTCGGCCATCGGCCATGCCCTGCAGCTCCTTTCCGAGTCCCCCCGGCTGGACGCGGAGGACCGCCACCTGCTCGCGATCGCCGTCAAGCAGGTCCAGCGCGTCAACCGCGTGATCGGCAGCGTGCTGCAGCTCTCCCGGCGCCAGGCCGCCCAGCCGCGTACGCTGGTGCTCGCGGACTGGCTGAATGCCTACGTCGCGGAGGCGGAGGAGGCCGGGCTGCTCCAGCCGGGACAGGCCCGGGTCGACGTGGATCCCGGGGACCTGCGCGTGCGCGCCGATCCCGTCCACCTCCACCAGATCCTCGACAACCTGGTCCGCAACGCGCTCGAACACGCCGTCACCGAGGAGAAGGTGCGGGTCCGGCTGCGGGCCCGCCGCCGGGATGGGCACACGGCCGTGCTGGACGTGATCGACAACGGCGCCCCCATCGATCCCGAGACCGCCGAACGCCTCTTCGAGCCCTTCTTCACCCGCCGCGCCTCGGGAACCGGCCTGGGGCTCTACCTCGCGCGCGAACTCGCCTCGAGCGACGGCATGCAGCTGTGGTATGATGATAAAGATTGCAATTGCTTTCGACTCGAGATACCCGCACCCGAAGGAGACGAACGAGAATGGAAGCCGACCACTGGCTGACCGCCTACGGTGTGCCGATCGGTCTGGGAGCTTTGATCGGCTGGATGGTCTTCATCGTCTACCGGCTGGGCAAGGACTCGAAGGCCGGGCGCTTCGGCATGTTCGTCCTCTTCCTGGCCCTGATGCTCGGCGTCGTCGGCTTCCTGGTGAAATTCGTCATCAAGTTCGTCCTCCAGCAGCAGGTCTGATCGACGCGGGTCGGCACGTTCCTTGCTGGCTTTTGCAGGGACGCCGGAAACTCCACGCCGACCATGCCCCGACCCCGAGCCCTGATCGTCGACGACGAGCCGGACCTGCGCGAGCTCCTCTCCATCACTCTCGCGCGCATGGACGTGGACTGCGACGCCGTCCCCGACGTGACCGCCGCGCGGGACGCCCTGGCGCGCGCGGCATACGATTTCTGCCTCACCGACATGCGCCTGCCCGACGGCAGCGGGCTCGACCTCGTGCGCCACGTCCAGTCCCGCCACCCGGACCTGCCGATCGCTGTCATCACCGCCTTCGGGAGCATGGAGACGGCGGTGGAGGCCCTCAAGGCCGGGGCCTTCGACTTCGTCTCCAAGCCGGTGGACCTGCAGGTGCTGCGCAATCTCGTCGATACCGCCCTGCGGCTGGCCCGGACGCGACACTACCCGGAGCGCGATCGCCGCTCCCGGCACGAGCTGATCGGCGACTCGCCCGCCATGCAACGGCTGCGCGCCCTCATCGCCCGGGTGGCGCGCAGTCAGGCGCCAGTCTACATCAGCGGTGAATCCGGTACCGGCAAGGAACTCGTCGCCCGGCTCATCCACCGCAAGGGCCCCCGGGCCGAGGGGCCGTTCGTGGCCGTCAAC
>RFHK01000020.1 GCA_003695825.1 Gammaproteobacteria bacterium
ATGCTTCCGAACCCGGTGATGGTGCCGACGGTGGTGATGCCGGTGCCGCCGATGCCGGCCACCGTACCCCCGCCGCCGCAGGAAGCCAGGCTCGCGGCGAGTGCCGCGGCAGAGAGCATCAGGGAAGCGCGTAGCATCGTTTTCGTCTTCATCGGCGGTTCTCCTCTCCTGGGGTGCTGCAGTCCTGGTGGTAGTAGATGCCCAGGCTGGCATAGCACCCCTGCTCTTCGTCCGTCTCGTGCGCGGCGAGCCACTCGTCGAGTTCTTCGAGCAGGGCCTGGGCCCGCTCCGCGGCCAGCGCGCGGAAGGCCGGCAGATCCCCGGGGCGCACGCCCGCGTTGGAGACCTTGCGCTGGAACCAGCGTGCATCCGGCCCGGAGCGGAGGTTGTGATCGATGGTCGCGATCAGCTCCGCGGTGTCCGTCCCGAGGATGCGCAGGCCTTCCTCGGGATCGTCGGCCGGCAGGTAGGCCGCCCGCAGGAGGCGCACCCGCCCGTCGGCTTCCCGCGCCACGCTGCGCCCGCTCTCCAGCACGGCGAGCATCGCCTGGGTGGGGATGTCGCCGCTGTACTTGCGCACCAGGTTGTGGAAACTGCCCCGTTCGCCCTCGACCGGGAGGCGGGCGGGCCGGCCGTCCTCGTCCTGGAACTCCGGGTCGTTGACCCAGCCGCTCAGCACCCGGATGGCCCGGTTGTAGCGCCAGGTGGCCCCCTCGTCGAGGAGGTGGCCGAGTTCATGCAGGCGCTTGGTCTCCTTGCGCGTGAGCCCAGTGAGGGCCGAGACGCGGGAGATGGTCTGCTTGCGCCCGGGGCTGCCGAATTCCTCGAAGGCGATGTCGACGAAGGCCTTCTTCGCCACCTCCGCGAAGGTCTGGAAGGCGATCCCGTTGCGCAGCAGGATGCGGGCCAGCGGTCGCATGATGCGGTAGACGGTCTCCGTGAGGATCTGATGGGAACGGGTCAGGGTATCCATGATGCAACCTGGTTTTATTTGGGATAATAATACCAGCCTTCAGCCTGTCAAGGGCCTTTGCGGCCTCAACTGCCTTTTTAGCCCAAATCGTGACGCCTGTCACAGCCTGCAGGGAATTCAGAGTCGTTGCCAAGTTGCCTTTCGTGTACTAGATTCGTGACGTCCCCAGATTTGGAGAAGGCTCCATGGCAGAGGACCGGACCCCCCTGCGGGCACGCAAGTTCGCCCGCACGCGCCTGCAGCTCCTGCAGGCCCTGGTCGCGGAGCTGGAGACGCGGTCCTTCGAAGAGGTGGCGGTGCGCGACCTGTGCACGCGCGCGGAGGTCTCGGAGGCCACCTTTTTCAATTACTTTCCCCGCAAGTCGGACCTGCTCGCCTACCTGGGCCGGGTCTGGGGGCTGGCGCTGAACTGGCATGCCCGCCAGGCGGCGGCCGCCCGGCCCGGGCTGGAGGCGATCGCGGCCGTCTTCGAGGAAGGCGCGCGCCAGGCCCGGACCTGGCCGGGGCCGCTCGGCGAGCTCCTCGCCCACCTCGCCAGCCGCCGCGCGCGCCCGGAGATCCCGCCCCTGCTGCCCATCGAGAAACGCCTGGCCTGGCCCGAGCTGGATGGGATCGAAGCGGTGCCGGACCAGGGCGTGGAGGTGGTGCTCTCCCAGCAGCTCCAGCGTGCCGTCGAGCTCGGGCAGCTGCCGCGCAACACCCACATCCCCACCGTGATGGTCTCGCTCGTGAGCCTCTTCCACGGCGTCGCCCTGGCCCTGGTGCATTCGAACCCCGCCGCGATCGCCGGCCAGTACCGGCAGCAGCTCGCCCTGCTGTGGGCCGGGGTGCGCGGGCTCACCGGGGCGCGGACCCCCGTGGCCTCATGAGCCCGCGGCCCGATGGGCCCCGGGCAGGTAGCGGTAGAGGATCGGGATCAGGAGGAGGCTCGTGGCCAGCGAGGCGCCCAGCCCGCCCACCATCACCACCGCCAGGGGCTGGAGCAGTTCGGCGCCCTCGCCCAGGCCGAGGGCCAGGGGCAGCAGGCCGAGCAGGGTGGTGAGGGTGGTCATGAGGATGGGGCGCAGGCGGATCCCGGCGGCCTCGACCAGGGCCGCGTGCGGCGCCATGCCCCGGCGCTGCCGCTGGAGGGTGGCGTCGACCAGCACGATGGCGTTGTTGACCACGATTCCCGCGAGCATGATCGCGCCCAGCCAGGCCGGCATGCTCAGCGGCAGCCCGAAGGCGTCCAGGGCCACGAGCGCCCCGACGAGGCTGAAGGGGACGGCGAGCAGGATCACGAAGGGGGCCCGCAGGGACTCGTACTGGACGGCCATGGCGGCGAAGACCAGGAACAGCGCCAGGGCCAGCATGCGCTCGGCCGTGCGCGTGCCCTGCTGGAGCCGCTGCACGAGGCCGGCGTCGTAGAGCCGGTAACCCGGCGGCAGGGGGAAGTCGGCCAGCCGCGCGTGCAGGTCGTGCAGGACGGATTCCAGCGTCCGGGTGCCGTCGAGCGAGGCACTCACCTCGACGATGCGTTGCTGCTGGTCGCGCTCGATGGCCGCCGGCGCGACGTCGAGCACGGGCGTGGCCACCTCGCCCAGGGGGACGCCGCCGGTGCCGGCGAGCGCCGCGACCGGCAGCTGGGCGAGGCGGTCGAGCCGGCGCCACTCCGGCGGCAGCAGCAGGCGCAGGTCGTATTCCCGGTCACCCCGCCGGTAGCCGCCGACCACCACGCCTTCCAGGGCATGGCGCACCGCCCGGCCCAGGGTGTCGACGTCGAGCCCCAGCCGGGCCAGCCGCAGCCGGTCCGGCCGCAGTGAGACGAGCTGGCGCGTCTCCTCGCCCGAGAACTGCACGTTCGCCAATCCCGGCAGGCCCTGCAGGCGTGCCGCCAGCCGTTCCCCGAGCCCCTGCAGCACGGGCAGCTCCGGCCCCTGGATGCGCAGGGCGATGTCGTCTCCCCCGCGCCGGGTGCGCAGGCCCGGCACGCCCCGGGGGTGGATGCGCACGCGGTAGCCGACCAGGTCCAGGCGCGCGAGGCGGCGGCGCAGGTCGCGGATCCAGGCGCCGAGCGAGATGCGCCGCGCACCCGGCGGTTGCAGGTGCACGAGCAGCGAGGCGTGGTTGCTGAGCTCGTACTCGGAGCGGCCGAAGATGAATCCCCCCGTGATGGTGTAGAAGGCGGCCACGGCCGGGTCCTGCCGCAGCAGGGCCTCCAGGCGGCGGACGGTCGCGTCCATGGTCTCCAGGTCGGTGCCGGGATCGCCGGTGAGGAGGATCCAGGCCGCACCGGTGTCGAGGCGGGGCAGGAAGGTGCGCGGGGTGTGCGAGAAGGCCTGGAGCGCCGCGCCCAGGGCGGCGAGGAAGGCAAGCACGGTGACGCGTGCCGGGCGCGGTGCGAGCAGCCGGTCGAGGAGGCGCCGGTAGCCGGCCTGGATCCGCCGGAACCGGCGGCCTCCGTCCCGGCCCGCCGGCAGCCGGGCGCCCCAGGCCGGTACCAGGGTGACGGCCACCAGCAAGGCGGAGACGAGGGCCGCGGCCAGGGTGAGCAGGAGTTCGCGGAAGAGCAGCCCGACCAGGCCCGTGACGAACAGGAAGGGCAGCAGGGCCGCGAGGTTGGTGGTGGTCGCGGCCACGATGGGGGCGAACACCTCGGCCGCGGCCCGGGCGGCGGCCTCGTCCCGGGGCAGGCCGGCCTCGCGGTGGCGGGCGAGGGCCTCGAGCATGACGATGGCGCTGTCGACCAGCATGCCGACGCCGACGGCGAGGCCACCGAGGGTCATGAGGTTCAGCGTGATGCCGGCGGCGGCCATGAGCAGCACCGTGGCGGCCACCGCCAGGGGGATGGCCGTGCCGATCACCAGGGTCCGGCGCAGGTCGCCGAGGAACAGCCAGACCACGGCCATGGCGAGCAGGCCGCCGCTGATCGCGGCCCAGCGCGCGTTGCGCACCGCGTGGCGGATGAACACGGACTGGTCGCTGGCCACGTGGAGGCGCAGGTCGGGCGGGATCATGTGCTGGCGGCGCAGCCAGGCGATGCGCGCGCGCAGGGCGTCGACCACGGCGACCGTGTTGGCCTCGGGCTGCTTCTGGATGGAGACCTTCACCCCGGGGCGGCCGTCGTAGCGTACCCGCAGCCGCTCCTCGGCGTGCGTGTCGCGGATCTCGGCCAGGGCGGCGAGCGGCAGGTCGTGCCCGTCCGTCAGGCGGATTGGCAGCCGGCGCAACGGCGCGAGGCTGCGGAAGCGCCCCAGGGTGCGCACGGCGAATTCCCGGTGCCCGGCGTGCACGCGTCCCCCGGGGAGGTCGCGGCCGGCACGGCGCAGGCGCTCGGCGAGGGTATCCAGCGTCAGGCCGGCTTGAGCCAGCCGCACGGGGTCGGGCAGGACTTGGATTTCGCGCGCGAGGCCGCCGCCCACCTCCACCGCCGCCACGCCCGGGAGCGTGATCAGCCACTTGCTGAAGACGTGGTCGACCCAGTCGCGCAGCGCCACGGCGTCGCGGCCACGGGAGGCGATCACCAGTTCGAAGACGGGGATCTGGGAGGGGTCGCGCTTGTAGATGATGGGCGGCTGGATGGTGGTCGGCAGGAAACGCCGGGCGCGGTCGAGGCGGATGCTGGCATCGCGCAGCGCCCGGTCGAGGTCGGTTCCGTAGGGGAAGAGGAGTTCCACCGCGCTGCGGCCCTCGCTGGTGGTGGACTGGATGCCGATGGCGTGCTCGGTGATGGCGAGCTGCTCTTCGATCTGGCGAGTGACGCGCTCTTCCATCACGGGTGCCGGGACCCCGGGTTCGAGCACGCGCACGGCGATCTCCGGGTAGACGAGATGCGGCAGCAGGTCCACCCGCAGATGGGTCCCGGCCACGGCGCCGAGCACCAGGACCACCAGGGCGAGGAGGGTGATCCCGATCGGGTGGCGCGCCGACCAGGCCGCCAGGCCGCCGCTGCGCGTCTGTGTCATGACCCCGCCCGTTGCCGCCTGGGTGCAATCGGTGGATCAGCCGTCACGGTCACCGCCGCACCATCGCGCAGGCCCAGGAAGCCGCGCACCACCACCTGCTCACCGGCGTGCAGCCCGGCGAGGATCTCGATGCGCGCCCCGTGCACCGCACCGCTGCGCACCGCGCGGCGCCGTGCCCGGCCGCCGTGCACCACGAAGACGTATTCGCCCGCGGCATCCCGGCGCAGGGCGTCGATCGGCACCAGCAGGCCGCGACGCGGGGGGAGCTGGACGCGCAGGCGGCAGGGGACGCCGGGCAGGAGACCGGGCAAGGGGGCGGCCGGTCGCAGCCGCAGCGGCACCAGGCCGCTGCCGGGGAGCGCCTCCGGGCCCAGCGACTCCAGGCGGGCCGCCGTCCAGGCGGCCCCGGGGCGCGCCGGGCGCACCGCGAAGGCGAGCCCGTCCAGGGAGGCGGGCAACCGCCCGGCAGGGAGTTCCGCACGGATGCGCAGGTCGCCGGGTGCGATCAGGGTGAGCAGGGGCGCCCCGCCCGGCACGGCCTCGCCCGGGTCCACCTCCCGCGCGCTGACCACGCCGTCGAAGGGCGCGCGGATCCGCAGGCGTGCGAGCCGCAGCTCGAGCAGGCGTTCCTCGGCCTGGGCCTGGGCGAGCGCGGTGCGGGCCCGCGCCCGGGCGTCTTCCGTGACCAGGCGTCGGTCCTGCAGGTGCTCGAGGCGGTCGAGGTCCAGCCGGGCCTGGCGGCGCCGCGCCCGGGCCTTGTCGAGTTCCGCGGCGAGCAGCCGCTCGTCGAGGCGCACCAGCACCTCGCCGCGCCGCACCCGGTCGCCCACGTCCGCGTTCACGGCCTTGACGATGCCCGCCTCGGGGCTGCGCAGCCGCACGCGGGTGGCGCTCTCGACCCGGCAGCCGCGCTCCAGGCGGGGGCGGTAGGCGACGGGTGCGACCCGGAGCGTCGTCACGCGTGCCGGCGGACGGCGGGGCGCCGGCGGGGCGTCCTCTTGTCGGGAGCCGCAGCCGGGGACCAGGCCGCCGGCCAGGAACAGGGCGAGGAGCGGGGGCGCGAGGCGCATGGGGCAGGCTCCTGGGCACGTCAAGTGCGAACAACCCGCATCAAGGTAGCATTTTATTGATCCGGATCAATAATTCTGTTCAAATGCCGGGACACAGGGCGGACACAGGGAGCACGGGACATGGCCTCCCCCGACACGCGGATCGTCGATCTCAAGAAGCTGCAGCTCGCCTGTGAAGAATGCAGCCTCCACGAACTCTGCCTCCCGCTCGAACTCCAGCACGAGGACATCGAAGAACTCGACCGCATCATCCACAAGCGCCGCCCCCTGCACCGGGGCGACTACCTCTTTCGCATGGGGGACCCTTTTCGGGCGCTCTTCGCGGTGCGCTCCGGTTCCATCAAGACCTACACCAATACCGACGAGGGCGAGGAGCAGGTCACCGGATTCCACCTGCCGGGCGAACTGGTGGGGCTCGATGCCATCACCGAGGGATGCCATCCCTGTGCCGCGCGGGCCCTCGAGACCACCAGTGTCTGCGAGATCCCGTTCGAGCGCCTCGAGGAGATCAGTACCCACATCCCCGGCCTCCAGCGCCAGCTGCTGCGCCTCATGAGCCGCGAGATCCTCACCGAGCAGGACACCATGATCTGGCTGGGCAAGAAGAGCGCCGAGGCGCGCCTGGCCGCCCTGCTGCTGCGCTTCTCCGACAACTACCGGCGTCGCCACTTCTCGCCCACCGAGTTCAACCTCAGCATGTCGCGCACCGACATCGCCAGCTACCTGGGGCTGGCGGTGGAGACGGTCAGCCGTCTCTTCACCCGCTTCCAGCACGAGGGCCTGCTCGAGGTCGAGCGCAAGCACGTACGGCTGCGTGACCTCGAGGGGCTGCGCCGCATCGCCGGCGTCGAGAGCTGCCTGCACAACCACTGCTGATCTGGCAGGAAATGACATGGCCCCTGAAAGTTCCCGAGCGTATGATGCTTTCCGCTTTTTACTTGATCTGGATCAAGAATGAGCCGGGAACCCGCATTATGCTTCCCGGTGCTGTGCCGTGCCCCGTCCGTTCCGGGCGGGGGGTCCCGTTCCACTCCTGAGAGAGGTCGATCATGGCTACGGAAACCACGTACAACTACAAGGTGGTCCGCCAGTTCGCGATCATGGCGGTCGTCTGGGGCATCGTGGGCATGCTCGTGGGCGTCTACATCGCCGCCGAACTGGTCTGGCCCCAGCTCAACATGGACATCCCATGGCTTACCTTCAGCCGCCTGCGCCCGCTGCACACCAACGCGGTGATCTTCGCCTTCGGCGGCTGTGCCCTGTTCTCGACGTCCTACTACGTGGTGCAGCGCACCTGCCAGACGCGGCTCTTCTCCGACAAGCTCGCCGCCTTCACCTTCTGGGGTTGGCAGCTGATCATCGTGCTGGCCGCCATCACCCTGCCGCTGGGCATCACCACCAGCAAGGAGTACGCCGAGCTGGAGTGGCCGATCGACGTGCTCATCACCATCGTGTGGGTGGCCTACGCGATCGTCTTCTTCGGCACCATCGCCAAACGGCGGACCAAGCACATCTACGTGGCCAACTGGTTCTACGGGGCCTTCATCATCGCCATCGCCCTGTTGCACGTGGTCAATTCCGCCGAGTGGCCGGTGAGCTTCTGGAAGTCCTATTCCATCTATCCCGGCGCCATCGACGCCATGGTGCAGTGGTGGTACGGGCACAATGCCGTGGGCTTCTTCCTGACGGCCGGTTTCCTGGGCATGATGTACTACTTCACGCCCAAGCAGGCCGGGCGCCCGGTCTATTCCTACCGTCTTTCGGTGGTGCACTTCTGGGCCCTGATCTCGGTCTACATGTGGGCCGGCCCGCACCACCTGCACTACACGGCCCTGCCGGACTGGACCCAGTCGCTGGGGATGATCTTCTCGCTGATCCTGCTGGCGCCTTCCTGGGGCGGCATGATCAACGGCATCATGACCCTCTCGGGGGCCTGGTACAAGCTGCGTGAGGATCCCATCCTCAAGTTCCTGATCGTCTCC
>RFHK01000136.1 GCA_003695825.1 Gammaproteobacteria bacterium
GCGCCGGTTTCCCGGCGGCATGTCCCTTGCAGGGAACGGGGAAAAGAGGCTCGAAAACTCCCACGGAAAGCGCTATATATCGAACATGGTCACCGTCGCCCATTCCCGCGTCCCGGCGCCCCTGACCCCGGAGCCCTTCGATGTCGAGGCCTGGGTGGCGCGCCTGGGTGCCTCGCGCAGCGCCGCCGACCGCGAGCGCCTGGAGCGCGCCGTGCGCTTTGCCATCGACGCCCATGCCGGGCAGGTGCGCGCCTCCGGCGAGCCCTACGTCACCCACGTGCTCGCCGTGGCCGACATCCTCAACGATCTCCAGCTCGACACCAGTGCCCTGGTGGGTGGTCTGCTGCACGACGTGGTGGAGGACACGGCGGTCACGCTCGAGGACGTCGAGCGCTTGTTCGGGGCCACCGTCGCGCGCTTGGTCGACGGGGTCACCAAGATGCACGAGATCGCCCGCATCCAGGGGCGCGTGGCGCGCGAGCAGGCCCAGGCCGAGAGCGTGCGCAAGCTGCTGCTGGCCATGGTCGAGGACGTGCGCGTGGTGATGATCAAGCTCGCCGACCGGCTGCACAACATGCGCACGCTCGGGTACCTGCGGCCGGAGCAGCAGGAACGCATCGCCCGCGAGACCCTCGACATCTATGCCCCGCTCGCCAACCGCCTGGGCATCGGCCAGATCAAGTGGGAATTGGAGGACCTGGCCTTCCGCTATCTCAATCCCCAGGCCTATCGCGACATCGCGGCCCGTCTCGACGAACGCCGCATCGACCGGGAACGTTACATCGAGCGGGTCTGCCGGCGCATCCGCGAGGAGCTGTCCCGGGTGGGCATCCGGGCCGAGGTGACCGGGCGGGCGAAGCACATCTACAGCATCTGGCGCAAGATGCAGCGCAAGAACGTCTCCTTCGACCAGATCTTCGACGTGCGTGCGGTGCGCATCATCGTCGAGAAAGAGGTGGAGTGCTATTCGGCGCTGGGCGTGGTGCACGGGCTCTGGCACCACATCCCGAAGGAGTTCGACGACTACATCGCCAACCCCAAGGAGAACAACTACCGTTCCCTGCACACGGCAGTGGTGGGCCCGGAAGGGCGGACCCTGGAGATCCAGATCCGCACCCGCGAGATGCACGAGCAGGCCGAGCTGGGTGTGGCGGCCCACTGGCGGTACAAGGAAGGCGTACGCGGGGAAGACGGCATGGGGCGGCGTATCGAGTGGTTGCGCCAGCTCATCGAGTGGAAGGACGAGGCCCCCAATGCCACCGAGTTCGTCGACCGGTTCAAGTCGGAGTCCCAGCCGGACCGGATCTTCGTGATCACGCCCAAGGGCGAGGTCATGGACCTCCCCGCCGGGGCCACGGTGCTCGATTTCGCCTACTACGTCCACACCGAGGTCGGCCACCGCTGCCGCGGGGCCAAGGTCAACGGCCAGATCGTGCCGCTCACCCACGTGCTTCGCAGCGGTGACCTGGTCGAGGTCCTCACCACCCGCCACGGCCGACCCAGCCGGGATTGGCTCAATCCCGAGCTCGGCTACCTGCGGACCCCCCGGGCCCGCGCCAAGGCGCGCCACTGGTTCCGGCACCTGGACTTCGAGAAGAACGTCGCGGACGGGCGCCTGTTGCTGGAGCGTGAACTCGGCCGCCTGGGCCTGCGCAACCTCAACTGGGAGCAGCTGGCCGAGCGCATGAATTTCGCCCGCGTCGAGGACATGCTGGCCGCCCTTGGGCGGGGGGACATCCACTCCTCGCAATTGGCGCAGGCCGCCGGCGAACTCGTGAGTCCGCGCGAGGAGGCGCCGGAGCTCGAGGTGCATCCCGGGACGCGGCCGGAACGCTCGACCGGCGGGGAAGTGCGCGTGCTCGGCGTGGGGAACCTGCTCACCCACCTGGCGCGTTGTTGCAAGCCGGTGCCCGGAGATCCGATCGTCGGCTACATCACCCGGGGCCGTGGCGTGACCGTGCACCGCCGTGATTGTCCCAACATCCTGCGGCTCGGGCAGGAGGACCGGGTACGGCTCATCGAGGTCGAATGGAGCCGGGGCGAGCAACGCCTGTACCCGGTGGACATCGAGATCCATGCCCACGATCGGCCCGGCCTGCTGCGGGACATCGCCGGGGTCTTCACCGCGGAGCGGGCCAACGTGCTCGCCGTCCATACCGTCACCGACCGCCGCACCCACCAGGCCCACATGCAGGTGACCCTGGAGATCCCCGACGCCGGCCGGCTCTCGCGCATCCTCTCGCGCATCCTGCAGATCTCCAACGTCATCGAGGCGCGGCGCCGCGGCTAGCGGCCTATCGGGCCTTGGCCGGATCGACTGCGCAGGCGGGAGCGCGATTCCCAATGTCCGACAGGCTGTGACGGCCCAGGGCCTCCAGGCAGGGAGGACTTTCGCTCGGGCTCGCGTCCGCCCGCCTTGTCGTCCCCGCCCGCGGCTGGGAGAATCGCGGGCGTGATGCTTCAGCCGGAGGCGTGGGATGAGTGAACGGGCCTTTCGCTTCATCCTGGGGGCGAGCCTGATCCTGTTGCTGTACACCGACTGGCGCCCGGGCTACTTCGCTTACCTGGGCCTGCTGGCTTTCGAAGGGGTGACCAACCTGCGCTTTCCCTACCTGGTCACCCGTCTGCGCAGGGGCACGGCGGCAAGGCGTGGCCCCCTGCCGCGGGACTGCCGTCTCGGGTTCGAGGCCGAGCGCATGCTGCGCATGATCGTGCTGGTATTGCTGGCGCTCTCCTGGCTCCTGTTCCCCGAGACGCTCTGGTTCCTGCCCTGGTTCATCGGTTTCATGCTGTTCATGGCCGGGCTGACGAACATCTGCCCGATGGTCATGGCGCTGCGCTGGATCGGATTCTGCTGATGTCCCTGTCGCAAGAGCCGCCCGTCTCGCACTCCGACGACTGGACCCGCAACTGGCAGGCCAGCATCGCGGTCAAGATCACCGCCATCGTGCTCTGGGTGATGATCGTGCTGGTCTTCGCCGCGGCCATCTTCTACGTCCACGGCCTGCAGGCGCGCCTGCAGGCCTCGCTGGCCCGGCAGGCCGATGCCATCGCCCATCGTCTCCAGCGGGCGCTGGAGCAAGGAAAGCCCGTCGAGGAGGTGCTGTCCCGTGCGCTCGAGGAGAGCCGCTTCCAGGGCGCGCGGCTCGAGGCCCCGGACGGCGGCACCCTCTATCTCGCGCACGCCGGCGCGGGGCAGGATGCGCTCGAGGTCGGCCTCCTGGTACCGGACGCAGACGGGCGCGTGCAACGGTACCGGCTGCGGCTCTATCACCTTCCCGTTCACCTGCTCGCCCTGCACCATCGCAACCACCTCGTCATGGGGGTCTTTCTCGGCCTGCTGGCCTTCGGGCTCTTCCTCACCTGGGCCATCCGGGTCATCGTGCACCGCCCCCTCCAGGCGCTGGTGGCGGCCAGCCAGGCCGTCTCCCGGGGGCGCAGGGACGTGCGCCTGGATACCTCCCGGGCCGACGAGTTCGGGCAGCTCTCGCGGTTCTTCAACACCATGCTCGACCGCCTCCTGGCCCAGCAGCGGGAGCTGGAGGAGGCCCTGGCCCGCGCGGAATCCGCCAGCCGGGCCAAGAGCGCGTTCCTGGCCAACATGAGCCACGAACTGCGGACCCCCCTCAATGCCATCATCGGTTACAGCGAGATGCTCCTCGAGGACCTGGCCGCCGGGCAGACCGCGCAGCTCGCCCAGGATCTCGAGCGCATCCACGGGGCCGGCCGCCACCTGCTTGATCTGATCAACGGCGTGCTCGACCTCTCCAAGATCGAGGCGGGCAAGATGGAGGTCGAGCCGGTGATGTTCGAACCCGAACCCCTCCTGCGCGAGGTGGTCGATGCCGTGCGCCCCATGCTGGAACAGCAAGGCAACCGGCTGGTGGAGGACTACCACTGCGAGACGCGGATCTTCACCGACCGGCTCAAGCTCCGCCAGATCCTGGTCAACCTGCTGGGCAACGCCGCCAAATACACCGAGCAGGGCAGGGTCACCTTCCAGGTCCGCTCGTTCCAGGAGCGGGGGCGCTCCTGGTGCCGGTTCACGGTGCGGGACACCGGGGTGGGCATCCCGCCGGACCGGCTGGCACACCTGTTCGACGAGTTCGTGCAGCTCGACACCTCACCGGCCCGGCGGGCGGGTGGTACGGGGCTCGGGCTCGCCATCAGCCAGCGATTCGCCCGGCTCCTCGGGGGGGAGATCCGCGTGCGCAGCACGCCCGGCGAGGGCTCGGAGTTCTCGCTGGTGATCCCGGCCGACTACGCCGATGCGCCTCTCCCCGCGCAAGGCCCGGGCGAATCCGGCCGGGCGCCGACCCCCGTTCCATGAAGTTTCTGATATAGTGATTTCTTTCCCTGGAGCCTTCCCGGCCACCGGCCGGGGGCAAAGGTTGGAGGTGGTTGGAACGCGATGGCGACACTCTTGCTGGTGGAAGACAATGACCTGAACCGGGACATGCTCTCGCGACGCCTGGCGCGGGAGGGGTTCATCATGTTCCAGGCCAAGGACGGGGAGGAGGCGCTGCTGATCGCGCGCACGTCCCGTCCCGATCTCATCCTCATGGATCTCGGATTGCCGCTGCTCGACGGCTGGGAAGTGATCCGCCGCCTGCGCCAGGACGCGAGTACCCGCCATATGCCCGTCATCGCCCTGACGGCCCATGCCACCCGGGAGGCGCGGGAACGTGCCTTCGAGGCCGGGTGTGACGACTACGACGTCAAGCCCATCGATTTCCCCCGCCTGCTCGAGAAGATCCGCCGCCTGCTGCCGGACCACCTGTTGCCTTGAGCCGGCATCTTCTTCGCATGGATTCCCCGGTCGGCGGGTTGGAGCTCACCGTCGAGGGGGAGTGGCTGCTTTCCCTGGAGATTCTCCCCGTGCCCGGGCCCCCGGGGGTGCCGGAACACCCTGCCGCGGCCGCGCTGCAGGCCTGGTTCCGCGATCCGCGGTGGGTCGTGCTGCCACCGCTGGCGCCGGCACCCACCCCCTTCCAGGCACGCGTGCGCAGCGCCCTGTTGGCCATCCCCTGCGGCGAGACCCGGACCTATGGTGCACTGGCACGGGCGCTCGGGACGTCGCCGCGGGCCCTGGGCCAGGCCTGCCGCGCCAATCCCGTGCCCATCCTCGTGCCCTGTCACCGGGTGGTCGCCGCCGGCGGGGTGGGGGGCTATGCCGGTGCTACGGGCGGGTGGCACCTGCGCGTCAAGCGCCGGTTGCTCGCACTTGAAAAATCGGTCGTCCGACCACATAGGCTGACACCGGTAGCGAAGAAAAAAGGAGGGTGAAGCGTGCCTGTGAAATCCCGCAAGGAAACCATGGAATTTCAGGCGGAGGTCCGTGAGCTGCTCAAGCTCATGATCCATTCCCTCTATTCCAACAAGGAAATCTTCCTCCGCGAGCTCGTCTCCAACGCCGCCGATGCCTGCGACAAGCTGCGCTTCGAGGCCCTCGAGGACGAGGCGCTCTACGAGAACGACCCCGATCTCGGCATCCGCATCGACGTGGATTCCAAGGCGCGTACGCTGACCGTGACCGATAACGGGATCGGCATGAGCCGGGAGGAGGTGATCGAAAACCTGGGGACCATCGCCCACTCCGGCACCCGCCGCTTCCTCGAATCCTTGACCGGGGACCGGAAGAAGGACGCCAACCTCATCGGCCAGTTCGGGGTGGGTTTCTACTCGGCCTTCATCGTCGCCGACCAGGTGACGGTGGAGTCGCGCCGGGCCGGCTATACCCGGGAACACGGGGTGCGCTGGACCTCGAAGGGCGAGGGCGACTACACGGTCGAGAGCATCGAGCGGGAAGCGCGCGGCACCGCCGTCATCCTCCACCTCCGCGAGGGCGAGGACGAGTTCCTCGATCCCTTCCGTCTGCGCAACATCGTGCGCAAGTACTCGGACCACATCCCACTGCCCATCCGCATGAAGAAGTCCGACGACAGCGACGAGTACGAGGTCGTCAACGATGCCTCGGCCCTGTGGAAGCGCCCGCGCAAGGAAATCCAGGACGAGGAATACCGGGAGTTCTACAAGTACATCGCGCACGACTTCCAGGACCCACTCGCCTGGACGCACAACCAGGTCGAGGGGCGGCACAGCTACACCAGCCTGTTCTACATCCCCTCGCACGCCCCCTTCGACCTGTACGACCGCGAGCACCGGCATGGCATCAAGCTGTACGTGCGCCGTGTCTTCATCATGGACGACGCCGAGCACCTGATGCCGCCCTATCTGCGTTTCGTGCGCGGTGTGGTGGACTCGGACGACCTGCCGCTCAACGTCTCGCGCGAGATCCTGCAGCACAACCGCACCATCGACCACATCCGCAACGCGTCGGTCAAGAAGATCCTGGGGCTGCTGGAGGACCTGGCAAAGAACGACCCCGAGAAATACGCCACCTTCTGGAAAGCGTTCGGGCGGGTCTTCAAGGAAGGGCCGGCCGATGACCCGGCGAACCGCGAGCGCATCGCGGGGTTGCTGCGTTTCGCTACGACCAGGACGGAGGGCGAGGACCAGACCGTCTCTCTCGACGACTACCTCGGCCGCATGAAGAAGGGCCAGGACGCCATCTACTACCTGATCGCCGAGAACCTCACCGCCGCCCGCAACAGCCCGCACCTGGAACTCTTCCGCAAGAAGGACATCGAGGTCCTGCTGCTCGGCGACCGGGTGGACGAATGGATGATGTCTCACCTCACCGAGTACAAGGGCCACCGCCTGCTCTCGATCACCCGCGAGGACCTCGACCTGTCCGGTTTCGAGGACGAGGAGGAACGCAAGGCCCTCGACCAGGCCGAGGAGGAATTCGAGCCCGTCATCGAGCGCATGGAGAAGATTCTCGGCGAACGGGTGCGGGCCGTGCGCATCAGCCACCGTCTGGCCGACTCGCCGTCCTGCCTGTCCATCGGCGAGTACGACATGAGCGTGCACCTCTCCCGCATGCTCGCCCAGGCGGGCCATTCCGTCCCCGCTCCCCGGCCGTACCTGGAGATCAATCCTCGGCATCCCCTGGTGCGCCACCTCAAGTCGGAGGAAGACGAGAAGCGTTTCGAGGACTGGACCTGGGTGCTGTTCGACCAGGCGCTGCTCGCCGAGGGCGGCCAGCCCGAGGACCCCTCCGGTTTCGTGCGCCGCCTCAACGACCTGCTCTTGCGCCTGGTACTGCATTGACGGCCTGCCCGGGGCCGAAGGGCGTTGCACCGCGCGTGCGCCCGGGGCGTACCGGCCCCGTTCCCGGTCGCTCCGGTGCCGGTGCGGGCACGTCCCGGCCACTGCCCGGTGGCGATGGTGCCAGGCGGGCGGGAAAGGGATGGCCCGACCCCGGGCGGCCCCTCACCCTGCCTTGGTGCGGCAAGCGGCTTGGGCCATAATCGGGCGAAGACACCGAGGAGGAGAGGGGACATGTCCCAGGATCCGGAACTGGTGCGGCGGTTTCGACGCCGCCGTTATCGCCAGCAGCAACTGCTGCTGCGCCTGCTCGTGCCCACGGTGGCGATCGCGGCGGCCGGGCTCTACTTCGGCCGCCTGACCGAGGCGTTGTTGGCCGTTCTGGTCGGCCTGCTCGTGTTGGTGATCCTCCAGCTCTCCTGCATCCGTGACATGCTCGGGTACCTGTGCAGCCACCAGCCCGAGGAGGCGGCGTGGCGCTACCGTCTGCTCGAGGAGGTCTCCGAGCTGCGGGAAGGGGGCCCCGACTGACCGCGCAGGGCCCCGGAGACGAACCAGAGCGGGTCGACCCGCGCGTCGTTGAGGCTCACGCCCCAGTGCAGGTGAGGCCCGGTGGCGCGGCCGGTATGGCCGACGGTGCCGATCACCTGTCCACGTTCGACGTGTTGCCCCGGTTGCACGACGATGTGCTGCATGTGGCAGTAGAGGGTGATCAACCCGTCGCCGTGATCGATGAAGACCGAGTTGCCGTTGAAGAAGAAGTTCCCGGCCTCGATCACCGTGCCCGGGAAGGGGGCGCGGATCGGGGTGCCCTCGGGAGCGGCGATGTCGATGCCGCTGTGCGGCTTGCGGGGTTGCCCGTTGAAGAAGCGCCGCAGGCCGAAGGGACTGCTGATCACGCCTCGTACCGGCCAGTCGAAGCGCGGATAGGGGATCGCGCGGGGTGTGAAGGTGGCCAGTGCCCGGTGGATGCGGGCCGACTCGCGGCGGATGCGGGCCAGGTCCTCTGCCGTGGGATTGACCTGGCGCCGGTTCTTCAGCCGGATGTGCTGCTCGCGGTAACGTTTCGGCCGGATGCGGATCGGCAGCTGCAGCCGCCGCCGGCCGGTGTCCACGCGCACCTGGTCCCGGCCCGGGCGGGCCGTGAGCGGGATGCCGACCAGGGCGACCCAGTGCCCGTCCCGGCGCGTGACCAGCACGGGGTGCCCGTGGTAGTGCACCCGGGGCGGTTGCGCGGAAGGCGGCAGTGGGACGACGGCCACACCGCCCGGGTACGTGGTGGCGGACGGGGCGTGGGCGGCGAGTACCGGCCGGGCGCAGAGCACCGGCCACCAGAGCAGGGCGAGCAGCCACCGCGTCATGCGTCTTCCGTCTCCTCGACGAGGCAATGCAGGCGCCCCCGGGCGAGGCGCGCGGTGACCCTCGTGCCCGGTGCCACCTCCGTGGCGCACTGGAGCACGTGCCCCTGGGCATCGGTCACGATCGCGTAACCCCGGTCCAGGGTGGCCAGGGGACTGACGGTATGCAGTTGACGTGCCAGGGTGCTGCAGCGCTGGCGGGCCTGTTGCAGCCGTTGTCGCAGCGCCTGGTGCAGGCGGTGCCGGAGGGCCTCGACCCGCTGGCGTTCGTGTTGCAGGCGCGGCAAGGGACTGAAGCGGTGGAG
This sequence comes from Gammaproteobacteria bacterium, assembly GCA_003695825.1. GTDB lineage: Bacteria > Pseudomonadota > Gammaproteobacteria > Thiohalobacterales > Thiohalobacteraceae > J048. The sequence goes on from RFHK01000136.1 coordinate 8,834, forward strand.
GCGGGCCTCCAGGGTCTCCAGGCGTTGTCGCCGCCGGTGCAGGGCCAGGCGCATGGCTCGCTGCAGGCGTGCGGCCAGTTCGTCCAGGCGCTGGAGGTGCTGGCGGATACGCCGGCCCGGGTGCTGGCGTTGCAGGCGGGCCTCCAGGGCGGCGAGGCGTTCCGTCGACCGGTGCAGGTGGTCGCGGAGCCGCTGGTGGAGGCGGGCCTCCAGTCCACGGAGGCGATCCAGCCAGGCACGCCGGTCGGGTACCACGAGCTCGGCCGCGGCCGAGGGTGTCGGGGCACGGCGGTCGGCCACGAAGTCGGCGATGGTGAAGTCGATCTCGTGGCCCACGGCGGAGACGACCGGGATGCGACTGGCATGGATGGCGCGGGCTACGCGCTCGTCGTTGAAGGCCCAGAGGTCTTCCAGGGAGCCGCCGCCGCGGGCGAGGATGAGCACGTCGCACTCGGCACGGCGGTTGGCGCGCTCGAGGGCGGCGACGATCTCGGGGGCCGCTTCGGCCCCCTGGACCGCGACCGGGTAGACCAGCACGGGGACGGCCGGGAAGCGCCGCCCGAGCACGCTCAGGATGTCGCGGATGGCGGCGCCGGTGGGGCTGGTGATGACCCCGATGCGGCGGGGCAGGGCCGGCAGGGGGCGCTTGTGGGCCTCGGCGAAGAGCCCTTCCGCGGCGAGCCGGCGCTTGAGTGCCTCGAAGGCGCGCTGCAGGGCCCCGTGACCGGCTTCTTCCATCTCCTCGACGATGAGCTGGAAATCGCCGCGCGCCTCGTAGAGCGAGACGCCGGCCCGCACCAGTACCTGCATGCCGTTCTCGGGCCGGAAGCCCAGGTGGCGGTTGCGGTTGCGGAACATGGCACAGCGCACCTGGGCCTTCGGGTCCTTGAGGGTGAAATACAGGTGTCCGGAGGCGGGGCGGGAGAGGTTCGAGACCTCGCCCTCGACCCAGATCAGGGGGAAGTGCGCCTCGAGCAGGTCCCGGGCCTCGGCGGTGAGGCGCGAGACGGTGTAGACGTCGCGTTGTGCCGCGGTGACGGTGGCCATATGGGGGGATCATAGCATTTCTGCGTGCTGGGCACGGGAAACGTGAATCCGTCGTGGAATTCGCCCCATGAGTATGCTAGTGTGCCGGGGCGCAGCGTCGCCGGGCCTGCCGACATGGCCTGACACCGAGGAAAAAACCTTGCGCGGCAAGGGGATGGGATCGAAAACCCGGGCGACGCCGGAGAGTTCGCAACAACGGGAGCGGCATGCAGGGTGGCAGCGTACAACCCCGCCTGGCGGCGCACGGGCTCGAGGTGAGCCGTGCCGACCGTGTCCTGTTCTCGGGACTCAGTTTCGACGTGGAACCGGGCTCGGTACTGCTGGTCGAAGGGCGTAACGGCAGTGGCAAGACGACCCTGCTGCGCACCATCGCCGGGTTGCGTTATCCCGACGCGGGCGAGGTCACCTGGTGTGGCGAGCCGGTCACGGAGGGGGCGCTGGCCGGCGAGCTGGTGTGGATCGGCCACCTGCCAGGCATCAAGGACGATCTCACGGTGCTCGAGAACCTCGCCATGGCCCGTGCGCTCGGGTCGCCCACCGGGATGACGCCCGAGGAGGCCGTGGAGGTGGTGGGGCTGGTCGAGTGCGAGGACCGCCAGGCCAAGCACCTATCCGCGGGTCAAAGGCGCCGGGTGGCCCTGGCGCGCCTTTTGCTTGTCCAGGCCAGGCTGTGGATTCTCGACGAGCCCTATACCTCGCTGGACCGGGAGGCGGTCCGCTTCGTCGAGGGCCTGATCACGGAGCACGTCGCCGCCGGTGGTCTGGTGGTGATGACGGCGCACCAGGACGTGCGCCTGCCCGGGGTGCCCCTGGCGCGGATCGACCTCTCGTCATGAGCGCGCCGGCACCCAGGCTCGGACGGGCCTTCCTGGCACTGTTGCGCCGGGACCTGCTGCTGACCTACCGGCACCGGGCGGAGGCGGTCAACCCGCTGTTCTTCTTCGTGCTGGTGGTCACGCTCTTTCCGCTGGGCGTGGGTGCGGATGCAAAGCTGCTCCATGCGATGGGGCCGGGCGTGGTCTGGGTGGCCGCACTGCTGGCCGCGATGCTCTCGCTGGACGGCATCTTCCGGTCCGATTTCGAGGACGGCACCCTCGAGCAGCTGGCATTGAGCGCCCACCCGCTCTCGGTGCTGGTCCTCGCCAAGGTGATCGCGCACTGGCTCGTGACCGGTCTGCCGCTGCTGCTCATGGCGCCGCTCCTGGGGATCCTGCTCTCGCTCTCGGGAGCGCAGACCGGGGTGCTGATGGCCACCCTGGCCCTCGGGACCCCGGTGCTGAGCCTGGTGGGTGCCATCGGCGTGGCGCTGACCGTCGGGTTGCGGCGGGGTGGCGTGCTGCTGTCGTTGCTGGTGCTACCCTTGTATGTGCCGGTGCTGATCTTCGCCAGCAACGCCGTGCAGGCCGCCGGCAGCGGCCTGCCGGTCTCCGGGCAGCTGTTCATGCTCGGCGCCCTGCTCGTGCTGGCGCTGGTGCTGACGCCCTGGCCGACCGCGGCGGCCTTGCGCATCAGCCTGGGATGAAGGCGGAGAACCTCGAGGATCGAAGAAGAGATGATGAACTTCCTGCATCGCCTGGCCTCGCCGCCGCACTTCTACCGCATCAGCGGGCGGCTCTTGCCGTGGCTGGGTGCGGCCTTCGCCCTGCTGCTCGTCGCGGGCCTGGTCGGCGGGCTCTACCTGGCGCCGCCGGACTACCAGCAAGGCGACAGTTTCCGCATCATGTACATCCACGTCCCGTCGGCCTGGATGTCGCTGTTCATCTACATGGTCATGGCCGGCGCCGGGCTCATCGTGCTGGTCTGGCGCATCAAGCTGGCGGAACTCGTGGCCGTTCACAGCGCACCCATCGGGGCGAGCTTCACCTTCCTGGCGCTGGTCACCGGCAGCCTCTGGGGCAAGCCCATGTGGGGCACCTGGTGGGTCTGGGACGCGCGGCTGACTTCCGAGTTGATCCTGCTGTTCCTCTACCTCGGCGTGATCGGCCTGTACAACGCCATCGAGGACAAGCGCGCCGCGGCGCGCGCCGTGGCCATCCTCGCGCTGGTGGGGGTGGTCAACATCCCCATCATCCATTATTCCGTGGTGTGGTGGAACACCCTCCACCAGGGGCCCACCGTGACCCGGTTCGACAAGCCGGCCATCGCCACCAGCATGCTGATTCCACTACTGATCATGGCGCTGGCCTTCAACCTGTACTATTTCATCGCGCTGCTCATGCGCCTGCGGCTGGCCTTGCTCGAGCGGGAGGCCGGCGCCCGCTGGGTGGCGAACCTGCTCGCGGAGGAAGAGGCATGAGCCTGTCCGAGTTCCTGCACATGGGTGGGTACGCCCCGTACGTGTGGCCCTCCTACGGCATCGCCGCCTTGGTGCTTTGGTGGAACCTGTGGGTGCCGGCCCGTCGCCTGCGGCAGGTGCGGGCCCGGCTGCGACGCCGCCTGCGGCGCGAGGAGGCATCCCGATGACACCCGCCCGCAAGAAGCGACTGATGCTCGTCGGCCTGATGATCTTCGGCGTGGGGGTGGCCGTGGCCCTGGCCCTGCGCGCGTTCAACAGCAACCTGATGTTCTTCTATTCGCCCACCCAGGTGGTGGCGGGCGAGCCGCCCAAGGGGGCCCTGTTCCGGGTCGGCGGGATGGTGGTCAAGGGCAGCATACAACGCCCGGGGGGCGGCATGACGGTACGTTTCGCGCTCACCGACAACCGCAACACCATCACCGTCCAGTACACCGGGATCCTGCCCGACCTCTTCCGAGAGGGGCAAGGCATCGTGGCCAAGGGGCGCCTGCGCCCCGACGGCGTCTTCGTGGCCGACGAGGTACTGGCCAAGCACGACGAGAACTACATGCCGCCCGAGGTGGCCGGCATCCTGAAGAAGCCCAAGGGCATGAGGACGGGACCATGATTCCAGAACTCGGACACTTCGCACTCATCCTGGCCCTGGCCGTGGCCCTGGTCCAGGCCAGTGTCCCCCTGGTCGGGGCACAGCTCGGCATCGAGCGCTGGATGCGCATCGCGCGGCCGGCGGCCTGGGCGCTCATGCTGTGCATGGCCGTGGCCTTCGGCGCCCTGAGCTGGGCCTTCGTGCACGACGACTTCTCCGTCCTCTACGTGGCGAACAATTCCAACACCGCCCTGCCGCTGGTCTACAAGCTCTCCGCGGTCTGGGGTTCCCACGAGGGATCGCTGCTGCTGTGGGCCACGGTGCTCTCGCTGTGGACCGTGGCCGTCTCCCTCTTCGGGCGGGGCCTGCCCCTGGCCATGCTCAGCCGCGTGTTGTCCGTGATGGGCATGGTCAGCATCGGCTTTCTGCTCTTCATGCTGCTGACCTCCAACCCCTTCGAGCGGGTTTTGCCGCCCCCGCTCGAGGGCCGGGATCTCAATCCCCTGCTGCAGGATCCCGGCATGGCCATGCATCCCCCCATGCTCTACATGGGCTACGTCGGGTTCTCGGTGGCCTTCGCCTTCGCCATCGCCGCGCTCATCGACGGACGGCTCGATGCCGCCTGGGCACGCTGGTCCCGTCCCTGGACCACGGTGGCCTGGATGTTCCTGACCCTGGGGATCACCCTGGGGAGCTGGTGGGCCTACAACGAGCTGGGCTGGGGTGGCTGGTGGTTCTGGGACCCGGTCGAGAACGCCTCCTTCATGCCCTGGCTGGTGGGAACGGCCCTGGTGCACTCGCTGGCGGTCACGGAGAAACGCGGTGCCTTCAAGGCCTGGACGGTGCTGCTGGCGGTCTTCGCCTTCTCGCTCAGCCTGCTCGGTACCTTCCTGGTCCGTTCCGGCGTATTGACCTCGGTGCATGCCTTCGCCACCGACCCGGCCCGTGGCCTGTTCATTCTCGCCTTCCTGGGCGTGGTGGTGGGCGGTTCCCTGCTGCTCTATGCCTGGCGTGCCCCGGCGGTGCGCAGCCACGTCCATTTCTCGCCCGTCTCCCGGGAAGCGGTGCTGCTGCTCAACAACCTCCTGCTCGTGGTGACGGCGGCCAGCATCCTGCTCGGCACCCTCTATCCGCTGATCGTCGACGCCCTCGGCGTCGGCAAGATCTCGGTCGGGGCGCCGTATTTCAACGCCGTGTTCGTACCGCTCACCCTCCCGCTCGCCTTCCTGGTGGGGGTGGGGGCCATGCTGCGCTGGAAACAGGATCGCCTGGAGCGCATCTGGCGCCATGCACGCTGGCCGGCGGCGGTCAGCCTCCTCGCCGGGCTGGTGTTGCCCCTGCTGTTCGATCACTGGACCTGGCAGGCCGCACTCGGGATCGGCCTGGCCTGCTGGGTGGGGCTCACCACCCTCGAAGGCTTGCGTGACCGCTGGGCCGGGCGCAGCCGTCCCCTGGCCGCGCTCGCCCGCACGCCCCGGGCCTTCTACGGCATGAGCCTGGCCCATTTCGGGATCGCCGTCTTCGTCACGGGCATCGCGCTCACCACCACCTACTCCCTGGAGAAGGACGTGCGGCTGGCTCCGGGTGAATCCTACGTCCTGGGCGGATACGAGTTCCGCATGCTCGGTGTCCATCCCGTGCACGGGCCGAACTACGAGGCCCAGCAAGGGACCCTGGAGGTCTGGCGCGCGGGGCGGCGGGTGGCCGTGCTGCACCCGGAGAAACGGGTCTACCGGGTGCAGCGCAACCCGATGACCGAGGCGGCCATCGACGCTGGTGTGCTGCGCGACCTGTTCGTGGCCCTGGGCGAACCCCTGGGCAGCGACGGCGCCTGGAGCGTGCGCCTCTACTACAAGCCGTTCATCCGCTGGATCTGGAGTGGCGGGCTCTTCATGGCGGTGGGCGGTCTGCTGGCCGCCACCGACCGGCGCTACCGGCAGCTCGTGCGGCGTGATGCGCGGGCAATGCTGGAGGCGGTGGAGGCGACGGCATGAACCGCAAGCGGATCCTGCTCTTCAGCCTCCCGCTGCTGTTCTTCGGGCTCCTGGTGGCGCTCTTCCTGCGGGGACTCGAGCTGGATCCACGGCGGGTGCCTTCCCCCTTGATCGGCAAGCCTGCTCCCACCTTCACCCTGCCGCGCCTGCACGATCCCGCCAAGACCTTCTCGACCGCGGAGATGAAGGGGAAGGTCTGGCTGCTCAACGTCTGGGCCTCCTGGTGCGTGGCCTGCCGCGACGAACAGCCGCTGCTCGTGGATTTCGCGCAGCGCCACCTGGTCCCCATCGTGGGGCTGGACTACAAGGACGACCCCCGCGACGGCAAGCGCTGGCTGGCGGCCCTGGGGGATCCCTATGACGTCATCGCCGTCGACGCCAGCGGGCGGGTGGGGATCGACTGGGGGGTCTACGGCGTTCCCGAGACCTTCGTCATCGACAAGCACGGGATCATCCGGCACAAGGTCATCGGGCCGATCCAACCCGAGATCCTCGAACATCGTCTCTTGCCCCTGATTCGCCGGCTGCAGGAGGAACCGGCATGAGGCGGGCCATGCGGATCGCGACGATGCTGATCCTGTTGCTGGCCGGGCTGCCGCAGGCCGGTGCGGTCATCGAGATTCACCAGTTCGACGATCCCGCGCAAGAGGCCCTCTACGACCAGCTCACCCACGAGTTGCGCTGCCTGGTGTGCCAGAACCAGAACCTCGCCGACTCGCACGCCGACCTGGCGAAGGACCTCCGCGAAGAGATCTACGAGATGGTGCGCGCCGGCAAGGGCAAGCAACAGATCATCGATTTCATGGTGCAGCGTTACGGCGATTTCGTCCTCTACCGCCCGCCCGTGAAACCCCTCACCCTGCCGCTCTGGCTGGGGCCGTTCGCACTCCTGTCGCTGGCGCTTGCGGTCTATGCCTTCATCGTCTACCGGCGCAGTCGCCGCGGGGCGGCCGAGGCGTTGCTGGACGCGGCGGCACGCGAGAAGGCGAGGCGCCTGCTGGGAGACAAGGAACAGGAGCACTCATGACGACCTTCTGGATTCTCGCCGCCGGACTCATGTTCCTGGTGGTGGCCCTGCTCGCCGTTCCCCTCCTGCGCGGGGGACGGCGCTCCGGTGAGATCACCGCGGACCAACGGGCCCAGGACATCGCGATCGCGCGGGAACGCCTCGAGGAGCTGCGCCGGGCGCACCAGGCCGGCGAGCTGAGCGACGAAGCCTACGAGGACGCCCGCGCCGAGATCGAGGTGGAGCTGCTCGAGGATACCGAGGGAGGCGCCGTGCGCCCGTACACCTCCGGTGGGCGCTGGCTCCTGCCCGTCCTGGTGCTGGGGCTTCCCGCCCTGGCCGTGGGGCTCTACCTGAAGCTGGGGACACCCAGTGCCATCGTCGGCCAGGCACCGACGCCTGCGGCGGCACCCCGGGGTGCGCACGATCTCGAGAGCCTGGTCGCGAAGCTGGCAGAACGCATGCGCCGGCAGCCGGACGACCCCCGCGGCTGGTTGCTCCTGGGACGTTCCTACATGACCCTGGGGCGGTATCCCGAGGCGGTCCAGGCCTTCCGCAAGCTGCGGGCCCTGGTAGGGGACCGACCGGGCGTGCTGGTACCCCTGGCCGATGCCCTGGCCATGACGCGCGGCGGCCGGCTGGACGGTGAGCCCTTCACGTTGCTCCAGAAGGCCTACGCCCAGGCGCCGAACGACCCCACCGCCCTGTGGCTGCTGGGGATGGCCTGGATGCAACGGGGCGATGCCACCCGCGCGCTGGAGTTCTGGTACCGGCTGCGCCCGAAGCTGGCCGGGGATCCCCGGGATGCGGCCGAGCTCGGCCAGCTCATCGCCCGGGCCGAGGCGCGCCTGAAGGCCGAGGGCAAGCCGTTGCCCAAGGTTCCGGAAGCCGCCCTGGCGGCCTCGGAGAAGGGGACGCCATCCGGCGAGTCGAAGGACAAGGGTGCCTCCGGCGGCGCCGTGCGGGTCCACGTGGAGCTCGACCCGGCACTTGCGGACGCGGTCTCGCCCGGAGATACGCTCTTCGTCTATGCCAAGGCCTGGCAGGGACCGCCCATGCCCTTGGCCGTCTACCGGGGCAAGGCCTCGTCCCTGCCGCTGGAGGTCACGCTCGACGACAGCATGGCCATGATGCCGGCCATGCGGATTTCACGCTTCGACGCGCTCCGGATCGAGGCCCGCATCTCGCACAGCGGCAACGCCATCGCCCAGCCCGGCGATCTCATCGCCTCGGCCGGGCCGGTCAAGCCGGGCAGCCGGGTCCGCTTGCGCATCGATCACCGCAAGGAGTGACCAGGCGCGTCCCGTGACGGGAGGGCGGGTACGATCCGGTAGACGGCGTGTCCGGCCTCGGGCAGCCGGAAGGCGGTCTCCCCGGGCAGGATCCGGAGCCGCCCCGGGAGGTCCGAGAAGGGACCCACCGGGGTCTCGGCGGCCTGTACCCGGTAGATCCCGGGTCGCAGGGCGTGGGTTTCCACCCACCACCCCTCCGCGTCCCGGTGGACCCGGTAGCCGCTCCAGGGTGCGGCCAGCGGCTCGCCCACGAAGATGCCCTCGCCCGGCATGGCCACGCTCTTCCAGTAGGCCTCCAGCAGCGTCTCGCCGCGCAGGTACCAACCCATCACCAGCCCCGGGTGGGGAAATTTCTGCGGCAGGTTGCAGGGTTCGACCACGGTACCGTAGCTGCCGGTGGCCCCGGCCTCCAGCCAGCGCAGGATGCTCATCTGCTTGCCCCCGGTGAGTACGCCGCCGGCCGAGGTGAGGTGGTCGGCCACGGCACCGGGGACGAATTCCAGGGTGTCGAGCTTGGGCACCCGGGCCAGGCCGGTGAAGTAGAAGAGCACGTCCTTGCGGTCGGCGATGTAGTCCCGGGCGATGTGCTTGATTTTCAGCAGGGGCGCGAAGACCCGCATGATGCGCCCGTAGTCCACCGCACGCACGTTGCGCGCCCGGTCGGAGGTGTCCACGAGGTAGGCCGTGCCCCGGGGCCAGGTGCCGTTACTGCGAACGCCCCGGTCGATGAGCGCCTTCGCGAGCCGGAAACTGCGCGCGGCGAGGCTCATGGTCGGCCGCAGCTCATAGCGGTCCCAGGGACGGGTCGTCGGGCTGTTGTAGTAGGGACTGATGCGCGTGGCGGCACACAGCCGGGCGGAACACCAGCTGCGGTCGAAACCCGCGGCCAGGGCGGTGGTGATCGACATGCAGCCCACCCGGTAGGGCTTGACCCAGGTGAGCACGTAGGCCTGGACAGTCTTCGGCGTGAGTTGCAGGATCTGGCGGCGGAGCCGGCGAAAGGCCGCGGGAGAGAGCACGGCACGCCGCGGGTCGATCTCGACGTGGATGAGGTTGCGCAGGGGGATGTGGCGCCGCGCGACATAGTAACGGGCGATACGCCGGCTGCGCCGGTCCCGGTCGTTGACGATCACGGCCACTTCCTCCGGTGCGATCCGGTACCGGGGCAGCAGGATGCGCGGTCGGGCCTCTCCGGCCGCCGTCGTGGGACGGGCCGGGGCCGTCGCCGGGAGCAGCCAGGCGAGCAGCAGGGTGGGAAGGAGCAGGAAAGCAGCGTGACGAAGGCGGGGCATGGTTCTCTGCCGGCGGAATTTCTCGACCGGCTCAAGCATATCGTACCGGCCGAGGCCCTAGAAGCGGTCCTTGCCGCCCTCGGCGAGGAGGCCGACCCCGCCTTCCGTGTCAACCGCCTGCGGGTGGATCCGGGGATGGCACTCGCGGCCCTGGCGGAGGAGGGGATCCCGTGCCGTCCGGCACCGGCGGTCTTCCCCGACGCCTGGGTGGTCCCGGCCGCGGCCCGGGCGGCGCTCACCCGCAGCCGTGCGGTACGCGAGGGCTGGATCTATCTCCAGAACCTCTCGAGCATGTTGCCGCCCCTGGTGCTCGCGCCCCGACCCGGGGAGGAGGTGCTCGACCTGTGCGCCGCCCCCGGGAGCAAGACGACCCAGATGGCGGTACTGATGCGCAACCAGGGGCGCATCGCCGCCGTCGAGGCCGTGCGTGCCCGCTATCACCGCCTGCGTGCCAACCTGGAACGCCAGGGTGTGACGATCGTGCAGACCTATCTCGCCGACGGGCGCGGTGTGGGTCGCCGCACGCCGGA